>DATLUW010000911.1:0-10715 GCA_035577825.1 Actinomycetota bacterium
GGGCCGGCGTCGAACGCGGCGATCGAGCCCGTGCCGTCGATGCCGGTGTTGTCGATCTTCAGGTGCACCCCGGCGAAGCAGCCGTCCGCGGTGTGGTCGGAGCATTTGCTCCCGCTCGGCGGTCCCGAGAGGACGCCGGTGGTCGGATCGCAGGACCGGAGGTCCGTCGGCCCGGAGCCCTGCGGGTTGACGTACAGGTCACCGCCGATCTCGAACCCCTGCGCGATGCAGAGTTTCTGCACGCCGAGCGGCGAGATCGACAGCACGAGGTTGCGGATCGCCAGGTTCGGCAGCGACCCGAGCGACAGGTTCAGCGGATGTCCGGACGCCTGGGCGATGTTGTTGATGACCGACACGATGTCGTCCATCGAGATGCCGTCCGGGAACGCGAACCGGAACCCCTTCGGATCGATCACCACGAACGGCGGCTCGACGATCGGCCGGATCGCGATGTCGAACGCCCCGTCCATCGACTTGCCGAACAACCGCACGGATCCCGCCAGGCCGAAGTCGACGCTCAGGCCACCCGGGTCGAGGGAGAACTCGACGTTGCCGAGGAGCTGCCCCACCGACACGTCCGTCAGACCGAACGGCGACCAACCGTCGGGGTTCGCGGTGGAGCCGTCGCTCTCCACCGACTGGATGTTGCCGGTCAGGCTGATCCCAACGCTGTCCTCGGTGACCGTGAGGCCGGCGTCGACGGAGAGCTTCAGGAGGTCGACGCAGTAGTTGGTTCCGCCCATCTCGTGCACCCGGCCATGGCGCGGGCACGTCGCGTTCGCGGCCACCGCCGTGGCTTCGGGCACGTTCACGCCGATCGACGACAGCGTCTGGGCGGCGCCGTGCGGGAATCCCTGCTGCACGGCGAGCGTCATCGAGCCGCCGATCGACATCGTGAGCGACGGCGTCGAGTCGACCGCGAGCCCGAAGTGGATGTCGGCGTCGTCGATCCAGTCGGGCAGCAGGCTGCCCTGGACGTGGGCCGCGAGCCGGAGGTTCAGACCCCCGAAGTTCGTTCCCCCGATGGGGAAGAACCCCGAGAACTCGACCTTGTCGGACAGGCCGAGCTGCCCGACGAGCCCTTCCTGCGCGCCGGGGTCGCTCGAGGACGCGGTGGGGTCGGGCCCGATCGGCGCCGGAAGCCGCAGCGCACCGACCACCCCGAACCCGGACGGGACGGAGAAGCCGCCGGTCTCCGAGGGGGCCAGTCCCTCCAGCGGCTTCAGCCAGTCCTTCACCAGATCGGGCAGGTTGCTCGACGACAACGCTCCGGTGGTGAACAGGAACCCGAACCCCGTGTCGTCGCTGCCCTCCTCGGACAGCGCAAAGTTCAGCGGCGAGGTGTCGTCCACCACGCCGGGGAGCAGGTCGGAGAGGCGAACGGGGTCGCCGGTGTCGGAGTCGACGGTCGGCTTGATGCCGAGCGCGATGGTCGGGCTCCCGGTCGTGGGGAACCTCGCCAGGAACATCCCGTCGATGCCGAGGTTCACGTTCGTGAACGGGGAGAAGCCCGCCTGCACGGTGCCGTCGACCAGCAGTTTCGTGGTGCCGCCCGTCGGGCACACGGTCGCCTCGATCGTGGCCGGCCCGAACGACGCGCTCTTCACCGGGTCGGGGATGTCCGGCAGGCCGACCTGCGTCGCGTAGTCGTCGCCGAAGATCCCGCTGAGCACGTCGTCGACCGTGATCGTGCTGCCCAGCGTCAGGGCGACGGTCGCGTTGACGCCGGTGGCGCCCGCGCCGCACACCTCGCTGTCGCCGTTGCCGACGTCGAGCGACACGGTGATGTCCTTGCCGTTGATCGTCGCGTCGGCGTCGATCTTCACGTCGAATTTCACCGGGTCCTGCCCGTGCTTCGAGGCGGTCACCGTGAGCCCGACGTGGTTCAGCGACAGCCAGGAGATCCCGAACGGCTGGTTCCAGTCGTCGAGCGAACCCTCGACGGACGCTTCGACGCCGGAGGCGCTCTTCGCGAAGGACACCTTCAGGGTCGTCGTGAAGCTCTGGCTGTCGTTCGGGATGTCGATCGAGATCGACGGCGAGGTGACGTCCACCTGGACCGAGGACTCCGCCGCCTCATACGCGACGTGGAACGTCCAGTTCCCGGTGAACGAAACCCAGCTCGGGAGCCAGCTGAAGTTCCCCGCGGGGATCGACGCGCTGAGCTCGACGCCGGAGAGGCTCGGGTGGGAGGTCCCGCCGAGGTCCTTCGGCTCGAAGCCCAGGCCGCCCTCGATGTGCAACGTCGGGTCCGCCGGGTCGATGCCGAGGATCCCGAGCGCCGGGTCGCCGAAGAACCCGAGGTCGAGGTTCGCGTACAGGTTGATGTTGTGCGAGAGCGTCAGCGTGTCCGGCAGGTCGTCGCCCTCGAAGACCTGCTTCAGGAAGTCCTTGGCGGGATCGGACATGCCGGTCGTGTCGAAGTCGCCGGCCGGCTGCGCGATCACCAGTGCCGCCTCCGGCATCTTCAGCTGTGAGGCGAACGACGTTCCCAGGCCGGGCAGCAGGTCGGCCAGCGTGACGTCCTGCCCGGCGGCGGGCGCCGCTCGCAGCGCGAACAGCAGCTTGGACGACGCGCCGCTGCCCTCGACGGACACGAGCGCGCCCAGGTCGACGGCCGCGTCGACGTTCGATCCGGCGAGGGACGCCGCGGCGAACAGCGTGAACTTGGGTGTCGACGAGTCGAACGTGAAGCTGATCGTGTTGAGGGTGATGTGGTCGAGCGCGCTCGCGTCGAACGACGCGCCCTGGAACGGGCTGTCCGGGTTGCCGGCCAGCCACGTGGCGACGTCGCCGAGGGGAACGGCGCCGGTCACCGTGACCTCGCCGGCGACCTTCCCGGCCTCCGCCGCCACCGCGATCTTCACGTCGACGCTGGTGGAGTCGACGGCCACGGTGCCGGCGAGCTCGCCGTCGAACGTCCCCGCGGTCGTGTCGAAGTCGAGCGAGAGCGACGGCCCGGTGATGTGCAGCCACTCCAGCCCGAACGGCAGGTTCAGCTCGGTCTGCGAGCTCGCGAGCGCGATGCCGAGGTGGAGCTTCGCCCCGGGATGGTGGACGTCGGCAACGATGTCCGAGAGCGCGGTATCGATCGTGAACGCGTTGGTGGTGCCGCCGGCCGTGGCCGTGACGTCCGCGCTGACCCGCACCGACGGGGAGCCGCTCGCGAGCGACATCTCCACGCGGGCGTTGTCCACGGACAGCCAGGACGGGAGGTTGCCTCCGACCGAGGGGATGTCGAGAGCGAGCGACAGCGCGTTCTTCTGCACGTCCGGCAGCGAGGAGGGATCGAACACGACGTTCGCGGACGTCCCGAGCGGGCCGGCCACGTCGAACGACGCGGCGCCGGTGGAGGGAACGTCGGCACCCAGCATCTTCGCGACCTGCGCGATGCCCGGGAACTGCGACAGGTCGACGTTGCCGAACAGGTTGGCGCCGGTGGTCAGGTCGACCTGCCGGTCGGTCGCCGTCCCGAGCAGGGAGCGGGCCACAGCCGGAGCGTGCGCCGTGTCGAGCGTGAAGTCCGTCGGGCTGAGGAGCACTGCGGCGTTGGGGAACGCCGGCGCGAAGTCGGCCCCCGTCCACTCGCCGTCGAGCGCGCCGATGCTGATGCCGTTCGCCTGGAAGCCAAGTACGACGTCGGGCGTCGTGCTCGCCGCGTCCGGCCAGGTGGCGACGTAGGTGACGACGAGCGAATCGGCGCCCGGCAGGGACGCGAGGGGGGAGTTCGCAAAGGCGGGATCGGTCGTCGCGTCCACGGTCCCCGACACCGCGAGGCTGTTGTCGGCGTCGTCGGTGTCGAGCACAGCCGTCGGGACGGTGACGTCCGCGAGGTCGTTCACGGCGACGGGGATCGATGCATTCGAGGCTGCCGAGAGCGCGGTCTTGTATGCGTCGTAGGTTTGACCCGACGGGTCCAGCGAGCCGGCGCCGGCCGTTCCGGTGAACGTCACGCCCCCGACGAGCGGGGTCGTTCCGGCGTGCGCACGCGACTCGAGGAGACCGAGCGCGAGGACGAGCAGAACCGCCGCGACGAGCGCGGAACGCAAACCGACGCGACGCGACGAGACATCCAGCGTTCGTATCACCGAAGTTCCTCCCCCAAGCGCAGGCCCGTGCTCCAGGGGCGACAGTGGCGAGCGCTACCCCTTGGCAACGAATGTGGATACACCCCACTCGTGAATGAGGTCAATGATTTCGCCAACAAATCGGTCGTTCGCCTCCGGATACGAGCCATTCGCCCGATAGCGGACGGGGTCGCGCGATCCCCCGGCACCCCCGTGCCCCGAACGGCCGGGTACGCCATGGGGGGAATGCCGATGACGCCGTCGGCGCTACGCTTGCTGCGTTCGGGGCGGTAGCTCAGTTGGTCAGAGCGGCGGACTCATAATCCGTTGGTCGAAGGTTCAAGTCCTTCCCGCCCCACCGAGAACGTGCAGGTCAGACCGTATGAAGTCCTGCGCGTGAGGTCGCGGTCCCGTCGTGGTCCCGCAACGGTCCCGCATCGTGCTCGGGAGCGACGCCTCGAGGCGGGCGGCGACGTCGTCCAAGTCGGTCTCGAAGACGTGCCCATACACCGTCAGCGTGAACGCCGCGGAGGCGTGGCCGAGGACCGTCTGGACTGCCTTCGGTGACGCCCCGCAGCGGATGAGGGCCGCCGCCGCGGAGTGCCGCAACACGCTCAGGCCGACGGGGGGCAACTTCGCCGCCTCGACCGCGTCGACCCAATGGCGGGACCGGAACGTCGAGTGCCGAAGCGGCCCGCCCGCGGGGGCGGTCAACACGAGGGCCTCGGGTCCTTCGGGACCCGCTCGTCGAGGTGGGCCTCGAGGGCCGCCGCGAGCGTGGACGTCAGGGGCACCCTGCGGGCCTGATGCGTCTTCGTCGGCCCGAAGTAGTGCCGCCCTTCGACCTCGGCCAGCGACTCGGACACGACCACCCGGGGCCCGAGGAGGTCGACCGACCGGCTCCGGAGCGCCGCCGCCTCCCCGAACCGCAGGCCGAGGGTTCCGAGGATCCGCACGAGGAGGTCGTAGGGCTCGGCCATCTTCGAGGCAATGGACTCGACCTGCTGGGGTTCGAGCGCGGGCGCCTCCCGGCGCTGCACCCGCGGGAGCCGGATGCCACGGGCCACGTTGCGGGCGATGACGCTGTCGCGGACCGCCGCCTGCAGGGCCAGGCCGAGGACGATGTTCGCCTGCCGGATGCGGCTCGGGCTCAGGCCCTCGGCCTGCATCCCGTTTGCGCTGCTCGTCGTTCTTGTTCCGCCACGAACCAATCCGGCCCCAAAGAAGAAGCCAGTCAGAAAGTCTGATCGGCTCTTTCGTCGCGGAGCTCGGCCGTGACGCGCTGAAGTCGGTCGAGGGCGTCGAGCAGGGCGGGCTCGAGGTCGGCTGCTCCGAGACTCACGCTTTGCGCCAAACGCTCGACTACGCCGCTGAGGTCTACGAGCAGCGACTCGGGCTCGCAGGTCGGATGGGTCCATCGCCTGTTGGGCATCATCATCCGATACGCGGATCTCATCGCCCCGGAGTCTCCCCGTCCGGGTGGTTAGAGACGTGTGCTCCTCCGGGGTTCCCATGTGTCCGGGCCGTAGTACCCGCCAATGGCTAAGGCGATAGACCCTCGCCGTGACTCGATCCGAGGCCCACGCTCGGTCTCGACCCGGAGCGTTGAGCTGTCAAAGGGGAAGGACGACTGGACGCTCCGGGTCAATCGTCACCCCCCTGAACGCCCGCGGCCAGGCCGCGACCCCTATCTTGAGAGGGTCACTGCCCGACAGGCGAGTTTCCGTTCCCGGGTCTGGCGCGACTTGCTTCAACGGCTCGTCGCCACTTTGGGATGCTGAGAATCGTTGTGAGCGCGAAGCTCAGTGTGAGGACCACCGCAACCGCCCGCAGCCAGGGGGACCGGAGCGTCCCGCCGGGGAGAGCCCAGGCCACCGCAGCCACCAGATCCAGGGGGATTAGCCAGCGAGACTGACGCAGCCTCTTGGCCGCAAGGTCGGGGTCGATGTCTGCTTTGTCTTTCCGGGCCGGCCTCCTGTCCTTGGGGGCTGCTCTATTGAAGGTCTGGTGATCTCGACGCAACATGTCCTTGCGGTCGTAATCACTGCCCCCGGGCACGACACCCATCGGACTGCCTCCCTGTGAGACGTGACCGACCATCAAAAGCTACTCCGCTGACGTCCCAGGTCAACTCGGGCTGTTTGAACACACCCAGCGAACCCCCCCCGAAGGCTGTAATTGGCACCTGGTCCAAGAGCGGCATTGGAGGCCACCGTCCAAGGGGTCTAAGGTGCAGCCTAGGGTTACCAGGGTGGAGGTATCCGCATGGCACTGGAGTCGACGAGCCTCGGCTGGAAGGTGCTGGGCGGGATCTTGGTGGTGAGCGCGACGCTCAACGCCATCCAGGTGATCGTCGTGGACGACGTCACGATTCAAATCCTCCGGGCGACGCTGAGCGGCGTTCTTCTTCTCCTCGCGTTCCTGTGTTTCCGAAAGGGGTCGACTCCCTCAGGCGGAATCCGGACTTGATCTGGTCGGGCTCTCGACCACCCATCACCAAGAGGAAGCTTGAACCCCGGGGGGAAGGGTCGTCGAGGCAGCGTATGGCGAGGACCAAGCACTCCTGTCCAGCAGTCGGCACCACGCTCACACGTTCAGGCCGTGAACCGATAGATGTCCCACTGGACCGGGTCGCTCTTGACTCGGTCGAACAGCACCGCGGTCGGAGTAGCACCCACCACCACGCTGGAGCGCTCGAAGTCGATCCCGACGGGGAGCGAGAACAACACCTTCTGCGGCCCGTCGAGCGGGTCCTCCACCACCGACACGTGCGTGCCGCACCCGATGCCGCTCCGCCCGAAGAACACGGCCCCGTCGGACGTCACTGACGGTGCATACTGCGACTTGCTCTGCGGGTTCGGGATCTTGGTCGTCGTCCCAGCCTCGAGGTCGCGCTCGAACACCTGGCAATTCCCCCTCGCGTCGCACTTCTCCCAGACGAGAAAGTTCCCGTTGATCTGGCCGTTCCCGATGGACGTCTTCCCCTTGCCCTGGATCGAGTCGAGCGTGGTGGCGGAGTCGTGGCCGCGCTGGAACAGGAGCTCCTTCCAAACATTGGTCGACGGGATCCAGCGGCCGAATGTGATGAAGTCGCCCGACATGCTCGGCCAGAACTCCCAGGCCGGCGTGTTGACAGCCGGCGGGAGCTTTGTCCTCATCTTGGTGGCGAGGTTGAACAGGAACAGGTCCGACTTGGTGCTCGCCATGTTCGTTTGCTGGTAGACGAGGGTCGACCCATCGATGCCGCCAGACCATCCCTGCGTGTTCGGCGCATTCACCCGAAACTTCGGACGGCCGCTCTTCTTCGCGAACAGCACGGAATGGTTCGGGTCGGCGACCGAGTTCTGCAACCAGAACAGGTATCCGCCCCCGCCGGCCGGTCCTCGCTCCTGGAGCTGCGAGTGGATGACTGCGGCGGGCTGCGAAGCGGACGCGGGGACGGCTCCGACGAGAAGGGCCAGGGCGGCGAGTCCCGCGACGGCGGTGATGCGGACGTGCCTGCGCGTGCGACGCCGGGCGAGGTGGCGCGGCATGGGAGCCTTCCCCTCCTGCACGGGCCGGAACTTTCTGCGCCGTTCCGGCATGGAGGACAAGGGCCGTTGGCCCCGGAGCCCGCGTGCCACCAGCCAGACCCGGCGCCCTACTTGGTCGAAGATCAAGGAGGGCGATGATGCTGACTCCCGGTGACCATGAGGGAGAAGCGATATGGCGAGGTTCACGAAAGACGGGCGCGACCCGCGTGGCACTCGTATCGCTTATCTCGGTCGCGATCCTCGTTGCGACGACCCAAGGTGCGACTGCCCAGGCTCTCAAGCTGCCCGAGACGTAGTGCAACCTGACGGTTCACACGCCGTGGGTGTTCACCGCACGACGGGGAACGGCTGGATCAAGATCCAGGCGACCGTGAGCCGTGACCGGAACGGTTGACGAGTCCGAAGCAGCCACGTCCGCTTTTGTCCGAGTAGGAGGGGCTCGAGGTGGTGCGCTCGGAGGCTCACGCTCTGGGCCAGGCGCTTGATCACGGCGGCCAAGTCCTCGAGCAGCGCGACTCGGGCCAGCAGGTCAGCAGGTTCCATCGAGGGGCTGATCCGTTGGCCGAAGGCGCGTGTGGTCAGGCCGTCAGGAACCGAGCCAAGGCCATGTTGGACGGCCCCTCAACCAGGTCGGCTCCTCCGACGAGGATTCGCCCGTCCGGCTGGACCGCGATTGCCCCCGCGTAGCCTCCGTCGAGGTGGATGGCGGCGAATCCCTGGTTGCCAAAGCTCGTATCCGCGCTCCCGTCGTTGTTGAGCCGGACCACCGCCAGCTGTTGGTCGCTCCCGAAGACCGCTCCGACGGTCATGGGCAGCACGAACTTGCCGCCCGCTCGTGCGAGACCGCTGATGAAGTCGGAGTAGGTGAAGTCCTGGGTCACCAGGCCCGTCGGTCCGAAGGACTCGTCGGGGGTGCCGTCGGCATTGAGGCGGAGGAGTGCGGCGTCGCAGTCGCTGATGTCTGAGCCCTTCTGGATGTTCCCGCCCAGCATGACCCTCCCCGACTTCAGTTGAAGCATGCCCCGGGGGAACATGTTCGTGCCGGTATCGATTAGTCGCCGTCCCTGATCCCCGAACGCAGGATCGAGGACGCCGCTGGAGCCGTAGGTGACCAGGCCCACCTCGGTCCCGACCCTTCCCGAAACCAGCATCGATCCATCGGCGTGGACGAGGACGTTCGCGGCGTACGAGGTGGTGGTGCCGAATCCGGTCATCCTTCGCCCGTCGCCACCGAACGTGGCGTCCAGGCTTCCGTCCGGGTTTAGCCTGGCCACGGCGAACGCGCCGACACCTCCGGGCTCCGCGCCCCCGGCCAGGACCAGCTTCCCCCCGGGGGCCAGCCGGAGATCGTTGGCGCCGTCGAGGCCAGCGCTGAAGTTCACCCGTACCACGCCGTCGTGACCGAATGTGGGGTCCTTGTGCCCATCGGACATGTATCGCACGGCGGCGAACGATGATCCCCCGGTGCCCGCAGCCACGATCTTGCCGTCACCGAGCACGAGCACCCGTGCCAGCAGGTCACGGCCGTCGGTGATGTCCGTGACCACCCGCCCCTTGTTGCCGAAGCTCCGGTCAATCTTGCCGTTCGGCAGGTATCTCACCAGCGCCCAAGCGGTCTGGCTATAGGTGTGCGAGAGCGTGCCCCCCGCGATGATCTTGCCGTCGTTCTGCACCGCCAAGTCCTCGATATACGAGGACGCCGATCGGAACGTGGTGATGACGAGGCCCGAACTGCCGAACGTTGGATCAAGATCGCCTGCGGCAGCAACCGCAGGCCACGCCTCAACGACGCTCATGACCGCGGACAAGACCAGCGCGATCCCGAAACAGGCTGACTTCGTGGGGCGCACGCAGACTCCTACATCTCATGGCAGAAGATCACGGCCAGCGTCAGAAGGCAAGAGGCCTGGGACGCCCGGCCATCCTGCTGCGGGCGGTGCTACGACGGGCGTGCGAGATGGAGGCAGTCATCGTCCTGGCCGGCCCCACCGCCGAGGACGTGGCCCCGACGTTCGCCGAGGGCGCCACCCGCGTCAACGAGCACAACCCCCGACCACGCCCAGGCTGTGGAGCAGGTGGACACCCACGTGAACGCAGGCCTCACCCGCGAGGAGATGGTGATGCTCGAGCGGGCCCAGAGCGAACCGGGAGCCTCCGACGAGGAGAAGGCTCAGTGGTGGTCCGACAACGCGAACCGCGGAGCACCCATCCTCGAGACGTTCGCCCGCCTGGCGTAGCTCCGAATCTTCACACGGAACCGTGTGCTGTCCCCGAGGTCCCAAGGCCGCGAGCATTCCCTCGCTCCCCGTCATCTCGAGGCCGAGGTGCTGGGGGGGAGCGCAGTCAGGGAGATCCTGAAGGCGGTCGATCCTGAAATGAGAGCCTCGTGACTGAGACTCAGGCTGGCGCCTCGATGGGCCCATGCTGAAGGGGGTTACCCGATTATCAGCGTCGGCAGCTCCTCCACTCAATCCGTGGAGGCGGAGGGAGAAGAGGGGCCACCCCGGACGGCCGCGAACCGGACACGGCCCAGGCCCGGACCATGGGCCCGGGCAGAGGGGCGGGCGGACGATGGTCGTCGGGCAATCCCACTCCGCCAGGGACGAGGCCGGAGGCCGTGGTTGATCGAGGCCAGCTGTTCACAGCCCCCGACTGCTAGTAGGGCAGCCGTGGCGTTCGGATGGCCGCCGCTCGGGCCTTGCCCTGATCCAGGGGCAGCCGGACAATGCCCCCGGCATACGGATCAGAGGAGGAGCCTTGCACGCCCCCTCGTCTCGCCTTGTTCCCCAGCGAACGGTGATCGCGCTTGCCCTGTGCGCGGGGAGCTTCGTGGCGTCGGGGGCCGCCCGAGCCGATGCCTCCACCTGCCATAGGTGGGGGGTGCCGACCCCGAACGTGGGGACCGACGAGAGCGTCTTCTCGGGGGTGGCCGCCACCTCCTCCACCAACGCCTGGGCCGTGGGCGGCTACTCCAACGCCTCGGTGGGCCGGACCCTCATCGAGCACTGGGATGGCAGGGCGTGGAAGGTCCAGCCGAGCCCGCCGATGGAGAGCACAACGCTATCGGAGCTGAACTCTGTCGCGGCCACGTCCTCCACGAACGCATGGGCCGTGG
>DATLUW010000912.1:0-5846 GCA_035577825.1 Actinomycetota bacterium
TGGAGGATCGGCTCGACTCCGGTATCGACGATGTGTGGACGGCGCTCACCGATCCCTCGCGACTGGCCCTGTGGTACGGCGAGGTCGAGGGCGACCTTCGACCCGGCGGCGGGTACCGCGCGCGCCTGTTCTCGAGCGGATGGGAAGGCACGGGCCGAGTCGAGGCGTGCGAGGCCCCGGAGCGGCTGCAGGTGCGCATCAGGGACGAAGACGAGCCGGGCGAGAACGTCATCGAGGTCGTGTTGACCGCCGATGGCGATCAGACCATCGTGGTCTGGGAGGAACGGGGCATGCCCGTGGACCTGCTCTCCGCGTACGGGGCCGGGGTGCAGATCCATGTCGAGGATCTCGCCGACCACCTCGCCGGGCGTGAGCGCCGCGACGACGTCAAGGCGCGGTGGAGCGAGATCCACCCCGCCTATCAGGACTTGGCCGAAGACATCGACTAGCGTCGCGGCTCCGTCATGGCGCGTTGCAGCGGCATCCGATGCCGATCGCGGTCGCCGGCGGGCTCTCTCGAGCGTCAGGCGATCGACTGAACGACCCGGGTCAGGTCGTCGCGCGAAAGATCCAGCCCGTCGGGGCCGATCACCTGGATCTCGATCCCATCCACGAACAGGTCCAAAGCTCCGTGGCTCCGCCCGTTCGAGAGAATCAGGAGGGCGGTGCCTCCGTTGACCTGGACCACCTGACCAACAAGCCCGTCCTGCACCTGGGCCTTGAAGAACGAGTCGACGTCGCGAACCTGAGCCGGACTCACCAGCGCCATGACGCCGGACCGGTACAGCAGGGCCACTTCGCCAGCAGGACCGGTTCGCAGCCAGGCGCGGGCGACCGCGTCATCGTCCGCGATCTCGTCATGGGGACGAATCACAGTGAACCCGGCGCGGGTCACGGCCTCATGGAGCGTGACTTCGGGCGCGCCGGGTCCGAGTGGACCGCCGGGCAGGTTCACCCCGGGCTCTTGCGGCGGAGTTTTCTGTGGCCCGACCAGCACGAATGCGATGACGACCGCAGAGAGCAATGCGGCACTCACCCCGCCGACGATCCACCAACGCGAGCCCGCCCTCACGTCGTTGAGTATGACGTCGGTGACGAGCGAAGTGGCCCTCATCCGTCTCCAGCGCGGCCGGCGCGGGACAAAACACGTCCCATGAGCAGGTACGGTCTGCTGGCCGACGCCTCACCGAGGAGTTCTGGGTCATGCGGAAGCTGGTTGCGACGGTGTTCAACTACTCGATCGACGGCCTGCTCGCCGACGAGGGCACCGATTTCTGGAACTTCTGTTTCAGCCTGCCCGAGAACAGTGAGCCCGACGACCCCGCGCAGGTCGACTTTCTCCGGAGCGCGTACGCGCACGTCATGGGCCGCACCGCCTACGAGGGCATGTCCGTCGCCCTCCCGGCGAACCCCGACCACCCGTTCACCGACCTCATGAACGCCGGGCGCAAGGTCGTCTTCTCCCGGACCTTGAAGACGGCCGACTGGGCGAACACGACCATCGCCGCGGGCGACACCACAGAGGAGATCGACGAGCTCCGGCAGGGCGGAGACGGCCACATCGTGGTCTGGGGCGGTGTCCGTCTCTGGCGGTCGCTCATGCAGCTCGACCTGATCGACGAGCTCCATGTGAGCTTGTTCCCCTACGTCGCGGGCGAGGGAACCCGGCTGTTCGACGGCGTCCCCGCGTCCTACCGGCTCGACCTCGTTTCCAGCACCGCGTCGAAGAACGGGATCGTCGAGCTGCGGTACCGCCGGCACCGCTGACCCCGGACGTGACGCGACCCGGCCGGGGGGGACCGGGTCGCGTGGATCGCCGCCAGGGAGGGGGAGGGTTCCTTACGGCGACGCTGTGGGGAGGGGTCGCACTCCCAGGTTCACGTGGTAGGTCTGCTTGCTCCCGTTCTTGTGGACGACGCCCACCGTGGCGGCGTCGCCCGGCTTGAGGTTCTGGATCAGGGTCCCGAGCGCGTCGGAGGAATCGACCGGGTGGCCGTCGAACTTGACGACGACGTCGCCGGTCTTCATGCCGGCCGTCTCGGCGGGACCCTTCGGGGCGACCGCGAGGACGAGCGCGCCGTGATCCACCGACAGGCCCTCCTGCTGCTTCACGAGCGGCGTCACCGAGGTCGTGGTCACGCCGAGGAACGCGACCGGCGCGGACGGGTTGGCGATGGCGCCCTCGATCGTGGCCTTGGCCGCGTCGATCGCGATCGCGAACCCGATGTTCTCGGCCTGCTGCTCCGCGGCCGTGTTGATGCCCACCACGTTCCCGTTCAGGTCGAGCATGGGGCCGCCTGAGTTCCCCGGGTTGATGGCGGCGTCGGTCTGCACGACGTGGGAGTACGTCCGCTTGCCCTTCGGGAAGTTCGGGTCCGCAGCGGTGATCTCGCGGTCGAGCGAGGACACGATCCCGCTCGTGACGCTCGGGCCGCCGTTCAGCGCGAGCGCGTAGCCCATCGCCACGACCGGCTGCCCGAGCTCGAGCTGGCCCGAGTCGCCGAGCGCGAGCGTCGGGAGGCCGGTCGCGTCGACCTTCAGGACCGCCAGGTCGGCGTTCTGGTCGCCGCCGATCACGCGCGCCTGGAAGCTCTTGGTCGGCGGGATCGACGTCGTCACGGTGATGCGCTGCGCGCCCTCGACGACGTGGAAGTTCGTCACGACGATGCCGTCCGACCGGACGACGAACCCGGTCCCGACGCCCCGGCCGGGGGTGGAGCCGCCGAACGGGTTCGTCTCGAGCAGGTTGGTCGTCACGTTCACGACCGCGGGGAGTGCGTGCTGCACGACCCGGACGATCGGGTCGGCGTTGGGATCGACGCTCCCGGCGGCCGGCGAGGGCAGCGGGGACGGGTTCACCGACGAGGAAGGAGCCGGCGCCACCGAGGGCGCCGCCGAGGGAGTCGCCTTCGCCGCCCGGAGGTCGTTCCACGAGGGAATCGGGAGGGCGTGGTTCGAGTCCGTCGCGAGCGACGCGCACGCCGTGGCCGCAATCGCGAGGAAGGCGATACCGATCCCGAATCGCTTCATCGTCTCCATGTTCGCCACGAGCCTCCGGGCCGACCGGGGGTTCGGCGAAATCTTCAGGAACTCCTTACCCGCGGCCCCGCGCGAGCACGCGGGAGGGGGTCCGGCGCGGGCTCAGCAGCTCGGGGTGAGCGCGTCCGCGGGGTCGACGACCTCCGGCGGCCCCGGCACGAGCCGAATGCCCCCAAGGTGCGGCACGTTCACCGACCGGAACGCCGCCCAGTCCCCGCCCCGGCCGGCCAGGTACGCGGCCACCAGCGGTGCCTCGTGCGAAACCCCGACCACGACGCCCTCGGCGTGGGCCTCGGCCTGCTCCCCCGCCCAGGCCAGCACTCGGGCGCCGACCAGGTCGAGCGGGTCGGCCGGGCAGTTCCCGACGGGGTCGGCGTACATCGCGAGCAGGTCGGGATCGACCATGGCGGTCGCCCATGGGGTGCCCTGCCACCGGACGAGGCCGCCCCATTCGATGAGGCGCTCGTCCACCTGCACGGGCAGGCCGTGCCGCGCGGCCAGCGCCCCCGCAGTCTCGACCGCGCGCTCCAGCGGGCTCGCCCACACGGCCACGATCGGGGCGTTCCGAAGGGCGTCGCCGAGCGCCTCGGCGGACTGCCGCCCCGCCGCCGCGAGTGGGAAGCCGGCCGAGCGCGCGTAGACCAGGTGGTCGGGGTTCTCGACCTCCCCGTGACGGATCCCCAGCACCGCTGCCATCGGACGAACAGGCTACGGGTTGTCGGCCCGGCCGGGCCGATCGCCGACCGCAGCGGGGCCGGTCCGGGCCTCCTGGCTCGCTGCTACCCTTGGTCCCCTATGGGCGATCACAAGGAAGTTCGATACGAACGCCTGCAGGTCAAGGTCCCGGGCTCGGACAAGCTCCGGAAGACCGCGGCCGGCAGGTTGAAGCACCTGCTGAACGACGGGTGGCGGGAGATCGAGCGCGAGAAGACCAGCGACTACGTCAAGGTCCGCCTCGAGCGCACCGGCCACACGCCGTTCAACATCAAGATCAAGGAGGCCCCGGCCGTCCAGGTCCGGGAGCGCCGCCGCGGGTTCGGCTTCGGCGGGCCCGGCGGTGGCGGCGGCCGTGGTGGCGGCTACGGCGGCCCCGGCGGCGGACGCGGTCGCGGCGGTCCCGGCGGCCCGGGTGGCCCCGGTGGACGCGGGCCCGGCGGTCCGGGGGGCCCCAGTGGATCGGGCGCCCCGAGCGGCGGCGGAGCACCGCCCGCCTGACACCGCGGGAAGGAACGTCGAAGGGGCCGCCGGCGTCTGCCGGCGGCCCCTTCTGCATTGCGCGTGGTTCACACGCGTCTCGTCGCTTACGCGACGGGACGCACGTTCGCGGCCTGGGGGCCCTTCTGCCCCTGGGTCACGTCGAACTCCACCTTCTGGTTCTCCTCGAGGTTCCGGTAGCCGGACCCCGCGATCGCGGAGAAGTGGACGAACACGTCCGGTCCACCCTCCTGGGAGATGAAGCCGTACCCCTTCTCGGAGTTGAACCACTTCACGACGCCGGTTGCCATACTGCAATCCCCTCCTTTCCCGGCCGGCCCGGACTCGCGGCCCGGCGGCCCGGGACCCTTTCGGGTCCTGTGAGGGAACTGCTCGAACAACCACTCGTGCCTTGCGGAACCCTCGGACGGGGACTATAGCAGCGCCGACGCGGCCGGTTGTCACCATTCGTCCCCTTGCGGAGGGGTGTCCGCTCAAGGAAATGCCCGGCCGATCCGACACCTACCTTGCGATGTACTCGGACACCCTCTGCTCCCAGTGTGGACTCACCCTCGCCGCGATCGCCCTGCTCGCCGGCGTGGTCCGGGACATGCGTCGCTCGCGCCCGTCGGACGGTTCCTGGCGCATCGAGATCTGCCCCGCCTGCGGGGAGGTCACGGGCGTCTACGACGACCTGGAGGGGTGGGCCATGGGCCACCGTGCCCCGGTCATCCAGGAGATGCACCGGACGTTCGTCGCCGCCTCGTAACAGGCCGCCTCGAAGCCCGTCCAGCCCGCCGGCCCGCGTTCGCCGCAGTCACCCGACGGGTTCCGCGCGCCCGCGAACGTGCGCGCGATGCGCCCGCAAGGTCCTGCCACAATGTCCGGGTGAGCACGATCACCGCTCCCGTCGAGGTCGACCGCCCCGCCGGCGAGGAGGACATCGTTCCGGACCGCCCGTGGATGGTCATCGTCTGGAACGACCCCATCAACCTCATGTCGTACGTGACGTTCGTGTTCCAGAAGCTGTTCGGCTACAGCCGGCAGAAGGCCGAGAAGCTCATGCTGGACGTCCACCACAAGGGCAAGGCGGTCGTGTCGCACGGGAACCGCGAGCACGCCGAGTTCGACGTCTCGCGGCTGCACGCCCACGGGCTGTGGGCGACCATGCAGAAGGACTCCTGACCCGCCCGTGCCGCCGTTCGACCGCCGCATCCGCCGGACCCGGAAGGGCGACTACGAGGTCCGCATCCCCGCCAACGAGCGCGCCGTCCTCCGAGCACTGGCCGGCGAGCTCCGCGAGCTCCTCCCGACCGACGACCCGTCCCTTGAACGGCTGTTCCCGCCGGCCTACGCGGACGACCGCGAGAAGAACGAGGAGTACGCGCGGCTGATGCACGACGACCTCCTGGCGGAACGAACGAGCGCGCTGGACGCGTTCGAACGGACCGTCGACGCCCGCCGGCTCACCGAGGAGGAGCTGGTCGCGTGGATGGGCGCCGTGAACGACCTCCGCCTGGTCCTCGGCACCCGGCTCGAGGTGACCGAGGAGATGTACGAGCGGCCGATCGACGACCACGGGCCGAACGCCCACCAGATGGCGATCTACCATT
>DATLUW010000913.1:0-2060 GCA_035577825.1 Actinomycetota bacterium
TCAGCGATTGCGGCCCGGTGACGATGTACTCTGCGCCGGCGTGGCCGTCTTCGCTCAACGCGCGAACCGCAATCGCCGCCAGGTCGCGCTCATCGGTAGGGGCCGTGGGCGCATCGACGTACGGCCAGCGCACGACGTCGCCGGCGCGAATCTGCGGCCCCCAGAAGTGGCGGGCGTTTCCCGCGAACATGCCGGCCCGCAGGAACGTCCACGCCATTCCTGACGTTTCGATCAACAGTTCGATGCGTTGGGCCACCTCTCTGGAAGGATTGGGCTGCTGGAAGAACGGGTGCGGCGTCTGGTGCGGCGCGGAAAGGAAGACGACGCGCCGCGCCTGGGCCGCGAGACGCTCGACGACCGCGGGACCCGTCTCCGGCGGAGCGGTCCACACGAGGAAGACGACATCGACGCCCCGCAGCGGTGCGTCGAGCGATTCGGGCACGGTGAGATCGCCCGTGGCCACCTCGACGTTCGCCGGCAGCGTGGCCGCCGACTCGGAGCGATGCGTGAGGGCGCGAACCGGCACCCCCGCCCTGACGAGCAGGTCGACGACCACGCTCCCCACCCGGCCGGTCGCTCCCGTCACGAGCACCGGGGGCACAGGCGTCGCGGTCACCAGGACCTCGATGTCAGCCGTGGCAGGCGCACGGAACGATGATCTCAGCCGGACTTCGCCGGTGACCCCGACGCGGATGGCGGCGACTTCGGGTTGCGCGACGAGCCCGCGTGGCTCGTCGACGTGTCAGCCCGGGGCCGCGTCGTCGTCGGCGGGACGCTGGAGCTCGACGTCGAGGGCCGTTGCGATCGCCGACGCCATCTCCTGTTGGAACACCGCCAGGACGGCCTGCGCCGCGACCGGCTGGAGCTGGGGGATGGCGTCCGCCGCCTGCTGGACGCGGTCGGGCGGCAGCCCGTCGGTGACGGCATCCGTCCACACCGTGTCGCGGAACAGGTCGACGAACGCCTGCGCCACCGCCCGGAGGTGCGGCCGGATGGAAGGGTCGACCTCGACGACTCGCCCGGCCGGCACGCCCAGACGGATGACCTGTTCGCCCGCCCGGAACAGCGCCGGGTTCACCACGCGAACCCGGTCGTCGCCAACCGGTTCGACGAGGCCGAGCTCCTCCATCCGCCCGAGCACCGCCGTGTCGATCGGGATCCCGATGCGGCGGGCGAGCTCGGCGTGGGTCAGCTCGAGCGGCTCCTCGTGCAGCCACGGAGCGACGAGCGCCCGGTGGAATGCCAGCACCTGTTCGCTCGAGCCCTCGGGCACGGCCCGCGCCAGGCGTTCGATCGCCGCCAGGTTGAACCCCTCCCGCTGCAGCGTCGCGATGAGCTCGAGCCGGGCCACGTGCTCCTCGCCGTAGTACGCGGTCCGTCCGACCAGGCGCGGCGGTGGGAGCAGCCGCCGCGTCACGTGCGATCGCACCGTCCGAACCGTCATCCCGACGCGCGCGGCGAGCTGGTCGATCGTGAGTTCGCCCGCGGGCGACTGCACGGCGTCCGTCATGGACACGAATGATATCTCAGCGTTTGACGTGACGCCAGATGGTGATACATAGTTCGAAGACACCGAACGCGAACCGAGCCCGCGACGCTCGACACCGACCGACGAGGAGACGCCCGTGACCTCGCTCATCGCCCACTTCGCCCCCGCGCGGGGATACCCGATGAACCAGATCATCCCCGCGACCGCGGTCTTCGTCGTGATCGTCGCCGGAGTGACCTGGGCGTCGATCCGGTACCGCCGCGACCGCGCTCCGCGCCTCCACGCGGCTGTCCGCCATCTCGAACAGCGAACCGGCCTCCCCGGCTGGCTCCCCGCCGGCGTCGCGGTCACCACGGCGAGCCTCGTGATCGCCGTGCTGGGGTTCTACTGGGACGTCGCCGTGCACATCGACAAGGGGCGCGACAGCGGCCCGTTCGGGACGCCCGCGCACTACCCGATCATCTTCGGCCTGCTCGGGCTGGCGCTGGCCGGGGTCATCGCGTCGGTGATCGGCTCGGATCGGGATTCGCCGACGGCGGTGCGATTGACGAGGAACTGGAGCGCACCGGTC
>DATLUW010000914.1:0-4869 GCA_035577825.1 Actinomycetota bacterium
CGATCGTCCCGATGCCCCCGATGATGGTGACGAAGATCATGTTCGCCGACCATTCCACGGTGAACGCGGCCGGCGCCTGCACGTTCAACTGGCTGATGATCACGATCGTTCCCGCGGCGCCGCATCCGGCCGCCGCGACGAGGAACACGATCCGCCGCGCCCGCTGCACGCGCACGCCGAGGCTCCGGGCGCCGACCTCGTTGTCGCGGATCGCGGTGAGCACCAGGCCGAGGCGCCCGCGCAGCAGCAGGTAGATCGTTGCGAGCCCCGCCACGGCCACCGCCAGCGCCGCCCAGTACGTCACCGCCGTCCGGAGGGTCGGGTCCATCGAGTCCAGCCCCGGGAGCGGCGCGCCGGTCCCGCCGCCCAGCGTCTTGAACCGGCTGATGACCTGGAGGCAAACCTCGGCCACCACCCAGGTCGCGATCGCGAAGTACCCGCCGCGGAGGCGGAGCACCAGCATCGAGATCGGGACGGCGATCACCGCGCAGCCGAGGATCGCGAGCGGAATCCCGGCGAACGGCTGCACGCCGTGCTGCGCGAGGATCAGCACGAAGTACGCCCCGAGTCCGATGTACGCCTGCTGCCCAACCGACACCATCCCCGCGTAGCCGGCCAGCAGGTTCCACATGCTCGCCATGGTGAGCAGCACGAAGAAGTTCGTCAGCGTGTCGGTCGTGCCCGAGTAGGCCAGGTACGGGAGATACGCGAGCACCGCGAGCACGGCGACCCCGAACACGAGCGTCCATCTCGTCGGGCGGCTCGACCGGGTCACCCGGACCTCGCCCACGGGGGGAGCCTCGCGCTCCAGGGTCGGGCTCATTCGCGAGACCGCCCGCCGGTGATGCCCTGCGGCCGGACGGCCAGGACGGCGAGGAAGACCAGGTGCCCGGCGAGGATCCCGTACGCCGGATTGATCTTCGCGCCGATGGCCTGTGCCACCCCGAGCACGATGCCGCCGACCAGCGTCCCCCAGAGCGACCCGAGCCCGCCGATCACCACCGCCTCGAACGCGAACAGCAGCCGGCTCGTCCCGATGCTCGGGTTGAACGACGAGTACATCCCGAACGCGATCCCGGCCACGGCAACCGTGGCGAACGCGATCGCCGCGGCGATCCCGAACACGTGCCGGTAGTCGGCGCCCGACAGCTGCGCGGCCTCGCGGTCGTCGGCGACCGCCCGGATGAGCCGCCCCGACCTCGCCACCGCGAGGAAGTACTGCAGCCCGAGCAGTACGGCGACCGCGACGACGAAGACCGTCACCGAGAGCACGCCCACCGAGAGCTGCCCCACCTGGATGGAGGATGAGGTGAACGAGCCGATGTTCAGCGAATGACTGTCGGCCGAGAACAGCTCGAGCAGCCCGTTCTCGATGACCACCGAGATGCCGAACGTCACGAGCAGCGTCGTGTACGGCCCCCGGTCGAGGCTCTTCTGGATCAGCGTCCGCTGCCCGAAGTACCCGAGCAGCGCGAACAGCGGGATCGCCACGATGAACGACAGCGGCGCGGCGATCCCCGCCGCCGGCAGCATCACCACCGCGAGGTACGCGGCCACAACGGCGAGGTCGCCGTGGGCGAGGTTGATGACGCCCATCACGCCGAACAGCAGCGAGAGGCCGCAGCCGAACAGCGCGTACAGCCCGCCGAGCAGAATGCCCTGGACGATCGCGTTGACCCAGCTCACGGGGTCCCTCCCCGCTCGCCGGCGGTCCCGGCCAGGCCGAAGTACGCGGCCTCGATGCGCTCCGGCGAGAACTCCTCGGGCCGCCCGAGCAGCGTCGTCCGCCCCTCGAGCAGGCACTGGATCCGCGACGCGACGGCGAGGGCCTGACTGACGTCCTGTTCGACGAGCAGCACGGTCGTCCCCGTGGACAGGAGGTCGGGCAGGATGCCGTACACGCGCCGCACGACGGCCGGCGACAGCCCCAGCGAGATCTCGTCGAGCAGGAGGATGCGGGGGTTCGCCACGAGGGCGCGGGCGATCGCGACGGCCTGCTGCTCGCCGCCGGAGAGCTGCCACGCGGACTGGCGGCGGCGTTCGTCCATCCAGGGGAACAGCTCGAAGACCCGGGCGACGTTCCATTCGCCGTGGCGCGCGTGGTACGTGCCGATGAGGACGTTCTCCTCCAGGGTCATCGAGGTGAACAGCCGCCGGCCCTCGGGCACCAGGGCGATCCCGGCGGCGAGACGCTGCTCCGGCCGGGTCCCGGTGACGTCGGCGCCGTCGAGGAGGACCGAACCCCGCGCCGGGCGGTGGAGGCCGGCGAGCGTCCGCAGCAGGGTCGACTTGCCGGCCCCGTTCGCGCCGATGATCGCGTACGCCTCGCCGGCCCGGACCTCGAGGCTCACGTCCTGGAGCGCGGGCAGCTGTCCGTGGAGCACGGTGAGGTTGCGCGCCTCGAGCATCGGCCCGCCTGCGGGAGCCGAGTCGCCGCCGCTCACCCGGACGCTCCCCCGTCCCCAGGCGCCGGTGGTCCGTCCGGAGCGGGCTCGGCGGCCGGTGGCGCGCCGGCTGCCGCGAGGGCCACTGCCGCCTCGGCCGCCGCGGTCCCGGCGGGCGCGGTGCCGAGGAACACCTCGCGCACCTCGGCGCTCGCGAGGACCTCCGCGGGCGGGCCCTCGCCGATGATCCGTCCCCCCGCCAGGGCGATGAGGCGGACGACCGTCCCCAGCAGCGCCCGGACGACGTGCTCGACCCAGACGACGGCGACCCCCTCGGCCAGCGCGCCCCGGACCACGTCGACCAGCTCGACCATCTCGGGGTCGGTGAGCCCGCCGGCCACTTCGTCGAGGAGCAGCAGGCGGGGGTTCGTCGCGAGCGCCCGCGCGAGCTCGAGCCGCTTGCGCTGCAACAGCCCCAGCCGCCCGGCCGGGTCGTTCGCGTGCCCGTGCAGGCCGGTCCGCTCGAGCAGATCGGCCGTGGCGCCGTACGCGGCGCTCCCCCGCCGTCCGGCGCCCTGCTGCGTCGCGACCAGGACGTTCTCGAAGACCGTCATGTCCTCGAACGGCCGCGGGACCTGGTACGTGCGGGCGATGCCCAGCCGGCACCGGATGGCCGGGTCGAGCCGCGTCACCGGCGACCCGTCGAACACGACCTCACCGCCGTCCGGCCGGAGGTCGCCCGTGATCACGCCGAACAGGCTGGTCTTCCCTGCTCCGTTCGGGCCGACGATTCCGACCGCGTCGCCGGCCCCGACCGTGAACGACAGCTCGTGCGCGACGACGACGCTCCCGAACCGCTTGGTGAGGTGGTCGAGCTCGAGCAGCGCAGCCACGACGCCTCAGGCGTTCGTTGGCTGGAGCGTTCCGCCGAGCTGGACGTCCGGGTTCAGGCTGTTGTCCACGACCACCATCTCGTAGGGGAACTGCTTCCCCTTCTGCCATTGGACACCGACCGGCTGCATGATCGCCACTCCGGGCACGGGGCCCTTGGTGAAGTCGAGCGGGCCCGACATGCCGGTGTAGCTCAGTCCCTGGAGCTGGGCGGCCACCGCGTCGTGGTCGTGCGGGTCGTCCACCCCGGTGAGCGCCTGGTGGGCCACCTCGAACAGCGAGTAGGTCGAGCCCAGCGTCTGCAGCCACTGCTTGCCGGACGAGCTCTGGTAGGCGTTCGCCAGGTCCTCGGCCGTCTCGCCGGTGAGCGAGGACTTGTTCGGCATGTACGGGCCCCACCACGAGTCGGTCGCGATGTTGTTCACGAGGTCGCCCAGCGCGTCCGTGTCCGCGGGGAACAGCAGGACCTTGGCGACGGTCGCGAGCTTCGGCTTGTACCCCTGCTGCGCGGCCTGCTTCCAGAACGTGTTGAAGTCGGGCGGCAGCGGCGCGTTGATGAAGATCTCGCAGTCCTTCGACTTGAACTTCGAGATCATCGAGGAGAAGTCGGTCGTCCCGTCCGGGTACGCGCCGCCGTCCACCCAGGTGTAGCCGGCCTTGTCGATGATGTCCGGCCAGGCGCTCCGGAACGCGTTCCCGTCGGCGTCGTTCGGGAACATCCCGCCCACGACCTTGTTGGTCGGGACGGCGTTCCACATCGGGACGAAGCAGCCGCCGAACTGGTCGACGCCGAAGAAGTACATCGTCGTGTACTTGAACGGCTTCGGGTTCTTGGGGTCGGCCTGGCGCGCGAAGTACCAGGCCTCCCAGGGCACCACGGTCGACACGCACGGCGTCTTGTTGGACTCGCAGATCTCCGCGACCGGGTTCGTCGTCTCCGGGGTCGAGGTGGTCACCACGAGGTCGGCGTGGTTCTGGTTGACGAGGTCGCGGGCGACCTCCGACGCGCGGTTCGGGTCGGACTGGCTGTCCTTGACCACGATGTTGACCTTGTAGGTCTTGCCCCCGACCTTGAACCCGTTCTTGTACTGGGACGTCTGGCGGATCCGGTTGACCACGAACTGGTCGCCCGAGGCGAACCCGGCGAGGGCGCCCGTCTGCGGGATGACCATGCCGATCGTGATCGTGTCGCCGGTCGACGTCCCCGATCCCTTGATGGACGAACACGCGGCGAGGATCTGGCTCGCCCCCAGCCCGAGGGCGCCGATGCCCGCCCCCTTCAGGAACGTTCTCCGGCTGAGCCGTTCGTCGAACAGCGACCCGGAACGCTCTTCCTCGCCCATCCCGACCCCCTTGCCGGTGCCGACCGAGTGTGCGCAGAGCGCACACTGTGCGCAATGCGAGCCACTCTAGGGAGGACACAATCGGCTTGTCAAACCGCGTCGCGCGAGCCGCGGGAGGACGCGGGACGAGCGTTGGGTGAAGCTGCGGCCGGGGGTTAGTTCGATCGCGCGGACGCGCGGCGGCGCGCGGTGGCCGGGGCGGAGCCCGCGGGGACGGCGACCGTCGGCGCGGGCGCCGGCGCGACCCCGGC
>DATLUW010000915.1:0-2517 GCA_035577825.1 Actinomycetota bacterium
GTCCGTCGACGCGACGACCGTCCGCTTCCGCGACGTCGAGCTCGACCTGCGGACGCGCCGGGTCACCGTGGGCGAGCGGTCGGTCGACCTCGCGCCGCGGGAGTTCTCGCTGCTCGAGACGTTCCTGCGCAACCCCGGCCAGGTGCTCTCCCGCGAGCAGCTGCTCTCCCGCGTGTGGGGCTACGACTTCGACCCGCAGTCGAACCTGGTCGACGTGTACGTCGGGTACGTTCGCCGCAAGCTCGGCGACGGCTACATCGAGACGGTTCGCGGGGCCGGGTACCGCCTGGTCGCAGACGCCTGACCGGATCCCTTCGAGGTCGGTTCGGAGCATCGCGGCCCCGCTCACGAACTTCCGTTCGCGAGATCCCGTTCGAATTCCCGCATGAGAGTTCTCTCATCACGGTCCCACGATGTCCTCACGCCCGGTGGGAATTCATCCGATCACTCCGAGGGTCCGGTGCGACACCGCCGACAGGGCGGCCCGCGGGCCCCGCGAGGGGGGGAGGGGGAAGGGTGGCCTCGCCCCTGCGAGGCCGAGGCCGTGCCCGCGGCCCTCCCCCCTCTGAACATCTCCGATGTGCCCGCCGTCCACCGCCGCGATGCCCGCCGCGGCGGCGTGCCGTCGACGGGCACGCCCGACGGTCGATTCCACCGTCGTCGTCGTCGTTGTCGTCGTTGCCGGGAGGGATGGGACCTTGGACCGGGTGAACGCCGGGCCATTCGCTGCTGCAGCCTCGGGCGGCCTCCGCCATGCTATCCCCGTGACCGAACCCGAACCCGGGACGGACGCCCCGATCCTCACGGCCCGCGCGTCGAGCGTCGGGGCGATCCGGGAACCGCTGGACGGCGAGCGCCGGGTGGCCGTCACACCCCCCTCGGCATCCCTGCTGGCAAAGGCCGGGTTCTCCGTGCTGGTCGAGTCGGGTGCGGGCTCGGATGCGGGGTACGCGGACTCCGCGTACGCCGACGCGGGGGCGAGCCTGGTCGACCGGGCCGGGGCGCTGGCCGCGGACGTGCTGCTCCGCGTGCGCGCGACAGCGTGGCCCGAGGGTGGGGAGCCGCGGCAGACCGCGGTGGTGGTCGGGCTGGGCGACCCGCTCGGGCACCCCGAGGACGTCGCGAGGCTGGCCGGCCGCGGGGTCTCGTTCTTCGCCCTGGAGCTGCTACCCCGCGTGACTCGGGGGCAGCCCATGGACGTGCTGTCGTCGCAGGCCACCGTGGCCGGGTACAAGGCCGTGCTGCTCGCGGCCGAGGCGCTGCCGAAGATGTTCCCCCTGCTCACGACCGCTGCCGGGACGGTGACCCCGGCACGGGTGTTCCTGGTCGGTGCCGGCGTGGCCGGGCTGCAGGCGATCGCGACCGCCCGGCGGCTCGGCGGCGTGGTCGAGGCCTACGACGTCCGGCCGGCGGTCCGTGAGGAGGTCTCCTCGTTGGGGGCCAGGTTCCTCGAGATCTCGCTCGACACGGGCGGCGACGGCTCCTCGGGGTCGGGCGCCTACGCGCAGGAGCTGCAGGAGGAGACGCTCCGCCGCCAGCGCGAGCTCATGACCGCCGCGGTCGCCGGGGCCGACGTCGTCATCACGACCGCGCAGGTGCCCGGGCGGAAGGCGCCGGTGCTCGTGACGGCCGAGATGGTCGACGGCATGGCGCCGGGCTCGGTGGTCGTCGACCTCGCGTGCGAACAGGGCGGGAACTGTGAGGTGACCAGAAACGGCGAGGTCGTCGTGACCCCTCGCGGCGTGCGCGTGATCGGGCCGGCGAACATCACCTCGACCGTGGCGTGGCACGCCTCCCAGCTGTACGCCCGCAACCTCGCGAACTTCCTGCAGTACGTGGTGGCCGACGGCTCGCTCACGGTGGCGGCCGACGACGAGATCGCGACGGGAACGCTCGTCTGTCACGGCGGCCAAGTCGTCCATCCGCGCGTGCTCGACGCGCTGCAGTCCGAGAAGGCCCCGGCATGAACGACCTCCTCACGAACTCGCTGTTCATCTTCGTGCTGGCGGCGTTCCTCGGGTTCGAGGTCATCCGTCGGGTGCCGAAGCTGCTGCACACCCCGCTGATGTCGTTCACCAACGCGCTGTCGGCGATCGCGCTGGTCGGGTCGCTGGTGCTGGCCGGGGCGAACGAGGGAACGCTCGCGACGACGCTCGGCGTGATCGCGGTGACGGCCTCGACCATCAACGCGGTCGGCGGGTTCCTGATCACCGACCGGATGCTCCGGATGTTCAAGCGGAAGGACGACCGCCGTGCCGGACCTCCGGCGACCGTCTCCGGGGACGGGCAGACGCCGGCCGCCCGGCCCGCCACGGAACCGAAGGCGGCGTCGTGAACGAGCATGCGATCCAGCTGGCCTACCTGGTCGCCGGGGTGCTGTTCGTGCTCGCGCTGAAATGGCTGTCCTCGCCGCCGACCGCCCGCCGCGGCGTCCTGGCCGGGGAGATCGGGTTCGTCGTCGCGGTGGTGGCCACCCTGCTGCGGGCGGAGATCGTCACCTACCAGTGGATCCTGATC
>DATLUW010000916.1:0-4014 GCA_035577825.1 Actinomycetota bacterium
CTGACCGGCCTGCCCAACCGGGCGCTGTTCATGCGCGAGCTGCGCGCCGCCATCGAGTCCAGCACGCCCGAGAAGGGCACCGCGGTCATGATCATGGACCTCGACCAGTTCAAGGAGGTCAACGACGCGCTCGGCCACCACTTCGGCGACCTCCTGCTGCAGGAGATCGCCCCGCGCCTGAAGCGGGTGCTCCGGGAGGGGGACACGGTCGCCCGCCTCGGCGGCGACGAGTTCGGCGTGGTGCTCCCGGGCGTGTCGGACGAGCACCTGGCCATCGAGGTCGCCCACCGGATGCTCGCCGAGCTCGAGACGCCGGTCATCCTCGAGGACCTCCCGATCGACACGTCGGCCAGCATCGGCGTGGCGCTGCATCCCAACCACAGCGACGACATCGACACGCTCCTGCGGTGCGCCGACGTCGCCATGTACACCGCGAAGGAGGCGCACACGGGCTACGAGGTCTACCGGCCCGAACGCGACCAGCACAGCCCGGCGCGCGTTGCCCTGCTCGGTCAGATCCGCCCGGCCATGGAGCGCGGGCAGCTCGACCTGTGGTTCCAGCCGCAGGTCAGCCTGCACACCGGCGAGGTCCGCACGGCTGAGGCCCTGCTCCGGTGGCAGCACCCCGAGCTCGGCCTGGTGATGCCCCGGAGCTTCCTGCCGTTCGCCGAGCGGACGACGCTGCTCCGGCCGCTGACGCTGCACGTCGTGAACCGCGCCCTGTCGGCCGCGCACGAGTGGCTCCGGGCCGGACACCGGATCGGCGTCGCCGTGAACCTGTCCCCGCACAGCCTCCTCGACCTCGACCTGCCCGAGCAGATCGCGCAGCTGCTGCACCGGTGGGATGTGCAGCCCACGTCGCTGCAGTTCGAGCTCACCGAGGACTCCCTGATGGCCGATTCGCACCGCTCCGTGGAGGTGCTCCGCCGGCTCTCCGCGGTCGGCGTCGGCGTCTCCATCGACGACTTCGGGACGGGATACTCGTCGCTCAGCCACCTCCGGCGGCTGCCCGTCGATGAGATCAAGGTCGACAAGTCGTTCGTGATGAACGCGATGCGCGACCCCAACGACGAGTCGATCGTCCGTGCCACGATCGACCTCGCCCACAACCTCGGCCTGCGGGTCGTCGCCGAGGGCGTCGAGGACGAGGGAACGTGGAACCGGCTCCGCGAGCTGAACTGCGACTTCGCCCAGGGCTACCTGATGTGCCGGCCGATCCCGCTGCACGAGCTGGTCGACTGGCTCGGACGGCGCGACAGCGGGCGCGCGGTGGACCACCCCGCGGAGGCGGGCCGTTCGATGGCGGTCGCCGGCTCGGGGCCCGAGCCCCTCGCCTCCTCCAGCGCCTGAGCCCGTGAGCCCGGCGACCGCATGGACGCCTCCCTACTTCTCGATCACCGGCGCGGCGGCGGTGTTCGGATACAGCTCGATCCAGGTCGAGCCGGGCGCGAGGCCGATCGTCCGGCCGTCGGCGTCGCGGTAGGTCGTGAGGTCGCCGGGGGTGGGGCGGCTCCACGTCCCGCGGATCATGTTCCCGCCGCGGAACACCAGGCAGAGCCCGGTGCCGGTCGCCACGACCTCGGGCGAGGCGACCCCGTTCGCGTCGACGACCTGCGTGTCGTGGACCTTCACGATCTGCACGACCACGTTGCGCGCGGTGATGGAGCTGCCGTTCTCGAGGTCGGCCGGGCCCGTGTCGTAGGAACGGACCCACGCACCCCGCTTCTTCGCGTAGGTCCAGAACACGTCGGCCGTCGGCGAGAAGTCGACCTCCACGCGGTGGGCCGGGCTCGCCGACGCGGGGGGCTTCGAGGAGAACTGCAGCACCTCGGTGGGCTTCCCGCCCGACGTCCCGCCGGCCCGGTACAACCCGCCGGTCGAGGTGTACAGGTTGTGGGGCTCGATGCGCTTGGGGTCCCGGATGTACGCCGATTCCGCCTTCGGCTGCTGGAAGTTCACGTCGTTCAGGCCGGACTGCTCGACGCGCTGCTCGACCGGCGGCGCGCCGCCGGCGTAGCCGAACAGCGTCTGGGTCCCGTACTGGGGCAGGATGTCGACGTCGGTGAATCGCGCGCTCCGCACCGGCCCGACCCGTTTCGAGTCGTGACACTGGAACACGACGATGAACCGCGTGATCCCGCCCTCGACCGGCTCCTCGTAGACGACGTCGGCCGACTCGATCCCGGCCTGGGGCCTCGCCTCGGGCAGGTTCTCGACCTTGATCGCGAGGGCCGGGCGGTCGGGGACGTTCCCGGACTTCGGGGTCTCACCGGTCAGCGGGCAGACCTCCGGTGGCGCGATGAGCTGGTTGATCACCGGGATCTTGTCGGCGTTGCCGGTGAGCGCGAGCACGCCCACGGCGGCGGCGACCACGACCACGACGGTCGCGATCCCGGCGACGACTCTTCCTCCTCTGGTGAACGCCACGACGGCTTCGATCTCCCGGGTTCGGTGGGTGGCGGAGCTTCCGGCCCTCGCATCGGGGGAGGGCGGAGCGTTCTTCGATGCTAGCGACGGCCGGGGAGTTCCTCAACGAACCCCTCCTCGGCAATCGCCCCGGCTCTCCTCCGGCAGCAGCGCCTCTGGCGGATGGGCTGCCGGCGAGCACCGCTTTGCGACCGGCACGGGTTCGACATCGGCGTTCGCTCGAGCGTGCTGCGAGCGACACCGAACGACCGGGAGACCCGGCCGAGGAGCCCTGACCCGCCGGCTACATCTCCTCCAGGATCCGGATGCGGTCCTGGATCGGCGGGTGCGTGGAGAACAGCTTCTCCATGAACCCCATCTGCTCGCCCTGGATGCGGGACGGCTGGTCGAGCCACAGGTGCGCGGTGGCGTTGTTCGCGCTGCGCATGCCGTGGGGCGAGACCGCGATCTTCTTCAGCGCGCTGGCCAGGCCCGGCGGGTACCGCGTGAGCATCGCGCCCTCGGCGTCGGCCAGGTACTCGCGCCGGCGGCTCACCGCGAACTTCACGATCTGCGCGAACAGGGGCGCCAGCACCAGCAGCGCGACCCCGACGATCGCGAAGACGGCGCCGGCCGCTCCCCCGCCCTTGTCGTCGCCGCGCCGGCCGCCGAACCCGCCCCACCAGAACCACCGCAGCATGAACTCGGCGATCAGCACGACGGCGCCGACCAGGGTGGCCACGATCGTGCCGAGCAGGATGTCCCGGTCGACGATGTGCGACATCTCGTGGGCGACGACGCCCTCGAGCTCGACGCGGTTCATCATCCCGAGGAGCCCCTGCGTCACAGCGATGTGCGAGTGCTCCGGATCCCGGCCGGTGGCGAAGGCGTTCGGCGCGTTCTCCGGGACGACGTAGACGCGGGGCTTGGGCATCCCGGACGCGATCGCCATGCCCTCGACGATGTTGTGCAGGCGGGGCTGCTCGTCGGGCGTGACCTCCTTCGCGCGCGCCGACGCCAGCACGACCTTGTCGCCCCACCGGTACGACGCGAACGAGACGAACAGCATGATCACGAACGCGACGATCAGCCCGACGTAGCCGTAGCCGCCGAGCAGGATGGCGAGCGCCCACCCCACCGCGGCGAACAACACGATCATGAACAGCACGAGCAGCACCGTCCGCCGCTTGTTGCTCGCGATCTGTTCGTACACGGGGGCCTAGGAGAAGGACGTGGTCACGGGCCCTCGAGCCGCGGTCTCGTCGATCTCGAAGAACTCCCTCGGCTGGTAGCCGAAGACCTTCGCGACGATGTTCGACGGGAACGACTGGATGAGGTTGTTCAGGATCGTGACCTGGTCGTTGTAGAACTGACGGGCGAACGCGATCTTCGACTCGGTGGACGTGAGCTCCTCCTGGAGCGCGAGGAAGTTCTGGTTCGCCTTCAGCTCCGGGTAGTTCTCCGCGACGGCGATCAGGCGGCGGAGCCCCGACGTGATCTGGTTCTCGGCGGAGGCCTGGTCCTGGACGGTCTGGGCCTGCTCGCCGCTGGCGCGGGCCTGGGTAACCTCCTCGAACACCTCGCGCTCGTGGGCGGCGTAGCCCTTCA
>DATLUW010000917.1:0-3036 GCA_035577825.1 Actinomycetota bacterium
ACCACGGCGCGAGCTGGCAGACCAACTGCGCGGCCGCGCCGAACACCCCGGTCGACCGCATGTGGTACGCCCACACGGGGACGGTGGCCGGCGCCGACCTCAACCTGTACGAGGAGTACGACGCCGTCGACAGCGCGCTGCCGAGCGGGGGCAACCAACTCGTGGAGACCGTCTCGCACGACGGGCTGACGTTCCTGCCGCTGGTGAACTCGGCGCCCGGCGCGGACTGCCTCGGTGGCGGCGCGGTGAACTGCGTCTCCGACAACGAGGGCCTGCCGGGGAACCAGATCGTGGATCCCGGCTCGGGGAACATCTTCATCACGCACACGGCGCCCGGCCCGGCGACCGACGGCAGCGCGCCGCAGGTGATGGTCGAGAAGGGGGTCGTGACCCTGGGCCCGCCGGACACGGTGGCCTGGACGCACGTCGGGCCGCTCGACGGCCCGCTCTGCCCCGACCCGACCTGCGTCGACTCGAACGGGAACGCCGAGGTCGTCGCCGCCGAGAACTTCCCGGTGATCGCCGAGGACGCGGCCGGGCACTACTTCGACGTGTTCACGGTGGCGCCGGTGAACCACGACCCGAACGACCCCAACGTCGGCGCGCAGACGGCGCCCGAGCAGCTCTACGTCGCCTCGTCGTCGGACGGCGTTCACTGGGGAACGCCCGTGCAGGTCACGACCCAGGGCACGAACACGTTCCCGTGGATCGTGGCCGGCTCGTCCGGGCGGGTCGACCTCGCCTGGTACCACACCGACGAGACCAGTGAGCAGGGAACGTGCCAGAGCGGCAGCGGGACCTGCACCGTGTACGGCGCCGGCAACCTGCTGAACGCCGAGTGGACCGTGCAGTTCGCCCAGAGCCTGAACGCGACCGCCGCGTCGCCGACGTACCACATCACGACGGCGTCCGAGCACCCGGTGAAGCACGGCCAGATCTGCACGAACGGCCTGGGGTGCACGACCGGCGGGGACCGTTCGCTCGGCGACTTCATGCAGATCACGTCGGACAACCAGGGCGGCGCGGTCATCTCCTACGTCGACGACACGTCGAACGACTTCATCGGCGGCGAGGCCACCGGGCCGGCGGAGATCGTCCGGCAGATCGCGGGGCCGAGCCTCCTGTCGTCGGTGTCCGACGTCGTGCAGCGGGGGCCGGGGCAGCCCTTCGGCCACGTCACCGACGCGACGGGCGACCAGTTCTATTCGGCGAACGGCTCCTACACGCAGGCGGACGACTCGCTCGACCTGACGGGGGCGTCGATCGTGAAGGACCCCGCCGCCGCGCAGCTGGTGGCGACGATCGACACGAAGTCGCTGGCGTCGCTGACGCCGAGCGCCAACGACGGCGGTTCGGACCTGACGTGGTTCGTCCGGTGGGTGACCGTCGACCCGTCGCAGCTGGGGAACGGGCACATCTGGTACGCGTTCATGGAGTCGACCGGCGGCGGCGCGCCGACCTTCTCCGACGGCGACGTGTCGTGCCAGATCCAGACGACGCACTGCAAGTACCTGACGTATCCGGGCGACCACACGATCGGCGGCTCATACAGCGCGACGACCGGCGTGATCACGCTGCACATCCCCCTCGCGGACGTGGGCAACCCGGCCGACGGGTCCACGCTGTTCAACGCGATGGCGTTCTCGACGAGCTCGGTGCAGCCGCAGGCCGCGTTCCCGGTCTTCAACCTCATCGACGCGACGGAGCCGTTCAGCGTGACGATCGGGTCGGTGACGCCGAAGCCGAAGTTCTGCCCCGGGTTCCGGGGATCGCACCTGAACCAGGTCGTCGGGACCGCGGGCGCCGACACGCTCTCGGGGACCGACGGGCCGGACGTGATCTGCGGGCTGGGCGGCGACGATACGCTGTCCGGGCTGGGCGGCGACGACATCCTGCTCGGCGGCGGCGGGAACGACACGCTCTCCGGCGGCGCCGGCCTCGACAAGGCGATCGGCGGCAAGGGGAACGACACGTTCGCCGGTGACACGGGCAACGACCTCCTGCAGGGCGGCCCGGGCAACGACACCGTGAACGGGAACGACGGCGCCGACGTCGTCATCGGGAACAAGGGCGCCGACCACCTGTTCGGCGACGCGGGGAACGACACGCTCCGCGGCGTGGACAACGTGCACGCCAACGACGCCCTCGACGGTGGCGCCGGCACCGATGGCTGCCACGCCGACAAGGGCGACACGAAGGCAAACTGCGAGTCGTAGCTGCGGGTCCCGCGCGACGCTCAGCCTTGCGCGAGCGCAGCGCGGACCTGGGCGAGCTTGGCCGGGTTCGCAACCGAGTGGATCCGCGTGATGCGGCCCTGGCGCGCCTCGAACGCCAGCACGGCGATCAGCTCGCCGCCGTCGATCCGAACGACGATCGCACCGGGCTCGCCGTTCACGTCCAACGGCCGCATGGTCACCTCGAAGTCCCGCAGGAACCGCAGAAGGAGCGGCGCCACGCTCCCGACCCCCGTGATCAGCTTGCGCGGGGCCGCGGGCAGGCCGCCGCCGGTGTCCGTCCACCCGGCCACGTTCGGGTCGAGCACGTCCTTCAGGGCGTTCATGTCGCCCTCCGTCGCGGCCGCGATGAACCGGTCGACGATCCGCCGGAGATCCGCCGCGTCGACGTGGAACCTCGCGGGTTCGGTCTGCTCGGCGACGTGCTTCCGCGCCCGGCTCGCCAGCTGCCGCACGGCCGCCGGCGTTCGCCCGACGATCGACGCCACCTGATCGAAGGAGAACCCGAACACGTCGTGGAGCACGAACGCCGCCCGTTCGGCCGGCGTCAGCCGCTCCAGGACGACGAGCAATGCCATCCGGACGCTGTCGTCGAGCGTGACCCGGTCCGCGGGGTCGAGGGCGGACCCGTCGACCGGTTCCACGACCGGCTCGGGGAGCCACGGACCGACGTAGGCCGCGTGTCGAACCCGCGCCGACCGCAGCTGGTCGAGGCAGAGCCGCGTGACCACGACGACCAGCCACCCGCGCACGTCATCGATCTCACCGGGTGCCGTCCGAAGCAGACGCGCGTACGCCTCCT
>DATLUW010000918.1:0-2512 GCA_035577825.1 Actinomycetota bacterium
CGCGAACACGCCGACGCACATGATCTTCGACGACCACGACGTGACCGACGACTGGAACATCACCGCCGACTGGCGCGACCATGTCGAGTCCTTGCCCGCCGGGCGCCGCATCGTCTCGAACGCCCTCGCCGCCTATTGGGCGTTCCAGGGCTGGGGCAACGACCCCGACCGGATCGACGGCGAGGTTCGCGAGGCGGTCGCCGGGTACGCGACGGGAACCACGAGCGTCGACGACTTCGAGAAGGCGATGTGGTCGTTCGACCGGTGGTCGTTCGTCGCGCCGACCGACCCGCCGACGCTGTTCCTCGACACGCGGACGCTCCGCGGCTACGACTCGGGCGAGGGCGGCTCGAGGCTGGTCGACCGCCCGGCGCTCCGGGACGACGCCCGGCTCGCCCGCGACGCCGGGCACCGAGCCGGGCAGCCGATGCTGCTGGTGTCGGCGGTGCCGGTCTGCGGGCTCGAGATCGTCGAACGCCGACAGCGCTACGCCGACCTCGTCGTCGGCCCGTACGCGATCGACTTCGAGGCCTGGCACGCGAACCTCCAGGGGTTCGTGGACCTGACCCGGTTCCTGATGGACGACCTCGAGCTGCCGTGGGCAGTGCTGTTCTCGGGCGACGTGCACTACGGGTTCACGGTCAACGTCACCGTCAAGGCGGAGGGGCGGGCGCTGCCGATCACGCAGCTCGTGTCGAGCCCGCTGCACCACAGCGGAACCACGAGCCGTGTGGTGCTCACCACGCTCGGCATCCTGTCCCGCGAACGCCACGAACGCGTGGGCTGGGAGCACCCGCCGAAGCTGGAGCACCCGGGGAAGGTCCGCCGCAAGCTCCTCCAGCGACCATCCAACGCCGACGAATGGAACGATGACTCGCCCGTCTTCGTAGCCCCGAAGCTGGCCGAACGCCTCGGCGTCACCGAGGACCCCGACTACCTCGAGTGGCGCGACTACGCGCAGATCGACGAGGCGCGCAGCTCGCTCATCGGGCTGAACAACGTCGGGTGGCTCTCGCTGCGCGACGGCGTCGCGACCCACCGCCTGCTCGCCCGCAGCGGAGGCCGGATGATGGAGTTCACGGCCCGCGTGGACGCGAAGGACGACGACTCGCGGCGACGGTGAGGGGATCGGCGGCCCCGGGCGCGGCGACCCGGGACCGCCCCTCGTCGTCTTCGATCAGGCCGAGCGGTCCAGGACGGCGCGTTCCCATTCGACGGGGTCGCCGTACCCGAGCCCCTGCACCCCGAGCCCTCCGAGCGCCACGATGAGCTCGCTCCGCCGGGCGGCCTGGAGCGTGAGGACGTGGGCCACCATCCCGCCGAACGTGAACGTCTCCGGCGGGTCGCGCAGGGTGTTGACGAACGCGTGGTCCCATTCGCCCCGGTCGCGGATCCCCCCGGATGACCTCGGCGAACTCCCCGCTCGACGCCTGCAGCCGGCGCCGCAGTCCGTCCATCGACGTGTCGCGATCGTCCACGGCGGCGCGGCCAGCGACGGCGGCCGTCCACACGTCGTAGGTGAACACCAGCCGGTCGAGCATCCCGCGGACGGTGGGTTCATCCGACTCGAACGCGAGCGGCTCACGGTCGCGGACCACCCGGTCGAGGTCGTCGTCCGGCAGGGTGCCCGCGGCGTCGATCAGCCGTTCGGAGAGCCAGCGGTCGTGTTCCAGCATGCGGTCCATGAGGTCCATGGTCTGCCTCCTCGTCGGATCGCCGGGGACGAGCAGCCCGGCGGGTGGATGGAAGTGGACGCCGTTCGGCGACGGCAGCCGGAAGGCCGCCGACGCGCCGCGGAACGCGCTCGGCGTCGTCCCGAACGACCGGCGGAAGGCCCGCTCGAACGCCTCGAGCGACGCGTAGCCGGCGTCCATCGCCACGTCCGTCACCGTGGCCGTTCCGTTCGCGAGCTCGTACGCCGCTCGCTCGAGGAGCAGCCGCCGGCGGAAGGCGCCGGGCGACTCCCCGAGCGCCGCCCCCACCAGCCGGTCGAAATGGAACCGGCTGAGGAAGGCTCGCCCGGCGATCGCCGCGCCGTCCGCGTCGTCGTCGAGGCTCGAGATCAGCAGGTCGACGAAGGCGCGGAGCCGGTCGGGTCGGGATTGGCTCGTCATGGCACCGGCATCCTGCCCCAAGGGCGGGGGCGGCGACCCGACCGGGATTGCGGTCTTCGCCGCGAAGCGGAGACGGCGCGATTCGAACGCGCGAGGGAGTTATGAGCCCCCTAACCGCTTAGCAGGCGGCTGCTTTCGGCCACTCAGCCACGTCTCCGGGGGCGATTGTACGAAAGCGGCCCGGTCCGTCCCCCGCCATGGGCGTGCCTGGCCGGGGCCGGCCGGGACGTCGTTTCGCCCGCCCCGGGGCCGGGTAGAACCGGTGCAACGCCGGTGCGAACACCCGGCGTTCTCGCCGTCCGCCCGGCGGCACGAGGGGGCAGGGATCGAATCATGAGCATTCGCCACGAGTCGAGGCATGACCGGCCCGTCCGCGGCCCGTGCCGGGCCGCCGGCCT
>DATLUW010000919.1:0-2497 GCA_035577825.1 Actinomycetota bacterium
CACGGCGGGCATGGGGGCGGTGGCGGGTGAGCCCCCGGGGCCGATCGGATCGGTGCCCCGCCACCCGCTCGACGTGGCCACGTGCTCGCTCCACTGCGCGCCGTCCCAGTAACGAAGCTCGAAGCGGCGGGTCGGGTCCGGGTGCCACCCAGCGGGCGGCCCGGCCGCGGCAGCCACGGCGACGGGCTGGGGCGCCACGGCGGCGGGCTGGGGCGCCACGGCGACGGGCTGTGGCGCGACCGGCTGGGGTGCGACGTCGCGCGGGCGGACGTGCTGGGTCCACTGCGAACCGTCCCAGTAGCGGAGGCCGGGTCCTCCGGGGTCCTGATACCAGCCGGCAGGTGGCGCCTGCATTCCCAAACGGTCCCTCCCCCCGTGTCGGCGGACGGTAGCATCGCGCTCGCGCCCGCCGCAACGGATGGGGCGGCTCAGCCGTTCCGCGCCTCGGTTCCCTCCAGGAGCAGGGCGGCGGCCCGATACGGGTCGACCTCGCGGCGGGCGATGCGTTCGGCCAGGTCCGGGTCCGCCTCGATCGCGGCGTGGACCCGCTCGCGAACCCGCTGCGAGGCCAGCGTCTCGACCTCCGCCAGCAGACGGGCGCGGCGGTTCCGTTCCAGGGCGCCGGTCTCCTCCAGGTGCCGCGCATGGGCCTCGATCGCCGACCACAGGTCGTCGACCCCCTCTCCCGTCGCCGCCGACGTCCGCACGACCGGCGGCGTCCAGTCGACGTCGCGCGCCGCCCCCATCTTCACCATCAGCTCGAGCTCGCGGGCGGCCTCCCCCGCGCCCTCGCGATCGGCCTTGTTCACGACGAACACGTCGGCGATCTCGAGGATGCCGGCCTTGGCCACCTGGACCGCGTCTCCCCACCCCGGCGACACAACCACCAGCGTGGTGTCGGTCGCCCCGGCCACCTCGACCTCGGCCTGGCCGACCCCCACGGTCTCGACGAGCACCAGGTCCGTCCCCGCGGCGTCGAGGATGCGGATCGCCTCCGGCGCGGCGAGCGCCATCCCCCCCAGGTGCCCGCGCGTCGCCATCGACCGGATGAACACCCCCGGATCGGTCGCGTGGGTCTGCATGCGCAGCCGGTCGCCGAGCAGCGCACCGCCGGTGAACGGCGACGTGGGGTCGATCGCGAGCACGGCAACCGTCGTGTCCCGGCCGCGGACCGTGCGGACGAGCTGTTCGGTGAGGCTGGACTTCCCGACGCCGGGCGAGCCGGTCAGGCCGACCGTGCGGGCGTTCCCCGTGTGGGCGTACAGGCCGGCGGACAGCGCCTCGAGCTCGGGCGCGCCGTCCTCCACCAGCGAGATCGCCCGGGCGATCCCCCGGCGGTCGCCCGAGAGGACGCGTTCGACGAGGTCGTCGACGTCGGTGGCCATCGAGGCGAAGGGTACCCGGTGGGCGCGGCCGCCCGGTCGGACGACGCGGGAACGCGGGCGGGCCCCGACCGGGCGATCCGAACGAATCGAACCCGGATCCGCGGGGTGAGTCCCGGCCGCGACTTCGGCCACGGCATGGACGAACGGCGTCCCCGCGGGGGACTACTCGTTGACAGACAGCAACTTGTTGAGCCGCGCGAGGCGCGAGAGGTGCCGGGTCATGCCCTTCACCTTGATGCGCCCCTTGAGCAGCGAACCCGTCACGGCCCGGCCGTCGTGCGTGAAGTTGTCCGGCAATCCGAACCGGAGCGGCACGCTCGACAGCTCGATCAGCGTGTCGGAGTTCGCCTGGACGAGGAGGTGTGGCTTGCCCTGCAGGCCGTTCGCGATGCCGACCCGGCCGGGAGCGATCTGCAGCGTGATCGAGACGGCGACGTCGGGAGCGGTGATACCGATCACGGCCGGCTTCAGCAGGGCCTCACGGTCGGGATGCGCCTTGAGGTTCCCCTCGATCAGGCCGCCGATGATCGACGCGAGGCCGTTCGGCTCCTCGTCCGCGTACTCGACCGTTGCGCTCACGCCTGCTCAGACCTGCTCGTCGGCGAACTCCGTGGGGACGGTCTGGGCGAGGTTCACGAGCTCGTTGGCAGCCTTCACGTAGCGAACGATCGTCGGGAGGTCGCCCTTCAGCTTCAGCTTGCCCTGCATCATGCCCTTGACCGGGTCGAGCTCCTTGTTGATGACTTCCTTCCAGCGGGAGTACGGCGCCCGGATGATGAACTTGGCCTTCTCGCCCTCCTCGGCGCTCACGAGCTTGCCCTGGCGGCACTCGCCGTGCCACAGGTCGAGCCACGCCCACAGCTCGTCGGGGACGTTCTTGTCGGGTTCGGCCTCGAAGACGTACGCGACGTCGCCCTCCCAGGTCGCCGCGGCCTCCTGGTACTCCTTCGACGCGTTGATCCGCTCGACGTACAGGTCGAGCCAGGCCTCGCTGGGGAACAGCGCCATCTCGATCCCTCCGCTCCTGGTTCCGTGGACCCGTGGAGTAAAGCATAGGGTCGGGGGGCTCCGCCCCCCGACCGCCCCCCAAGACCCGATGCAGAGCTCCTCTC
>DATLUW010000920.1:0-5197 GCA_035577825.1 Actinomycetota bacterium
CGCGCCACTCCGAGAGGCCATCGCGGGGGACCTCGCGAACCGCCTTGTACGCCGCAGCGGTCCGCACGTCGTAGCTGATCCTGGCCAACCCGGTCAGGTTACCTTCCGATCTTCGAACCGCGTGAGCTGTCGCCCCGAAGCTCCCGAGCGGGCGTTGCTCGTCTGAACCGGACTACCCGCGTGCTAGCGTCCCCCACGGTCGTCGGGATTCCGAAGGGCGAACTCGTGGATGTCGCGCGCGTGGACATGGTGGTGCTCGGGCTGCTCGCGGAGGAGCCGCTGCACGGCTACGAGCTCATCGAACGGTTCCGCTCGCGGGCGCTCGGCCGGTGGACCGAGGTCGGCCGCGCGTCGGTGTACCAGTCGCTGAAGCGGCTCGAAGACGCCGGCATGGTCCTCGGGGAGGGGCAGCCGGGCGCCGGCGGCCCGGACCGCCGCGTCCACCGGATCACCCGGCCCGGCCGGGACCGCCTGCGGACGGGGCTGATCGAACGGTTCGGGCAGGAGGCGGGCTACCGGTCCGACCCGGCAGCCGCGCTCGGGCAGATCCACGGCCTGTCCACGGCGGAGGCCGCCGAGGGGACGGCCGCGCGCGAGCAGGCCCTTCGCGATCTGCTGGCCGGGGCGGTCGCCGATCGGGCCCGCCTCGGTTCGGCCCCGGGCCCCGCGAACGCGGTCGCCCGCTCGATGCTCGACCTCCAGGAGCGCCTCGCTCGGGTCGAGCTGGAATGGCTCGCGGAGTTCCGGAGGGCGCTGGCCGCCGCAGTTCCGGACGGTGGCGGCATTGGCGGGATTGGCCCGGACGCAGTGCAACCGCAGTCAACGGAACCCTCCAATGACCGCAGTCAGCCGCCAACTGGGAGGAGCTCGGTTCGCTGAAAATGGCAAGGGCTCCTCCGGGGGGGTGTGGAGGAGCCTCGGAAAGGGCGCAGGGGGGGAGGTTCTTGGGTCTGCGCCTTCGGACACATCCGTACCCGGGCCCGCGAACCCCAAACAGCCGAAACCAACTTTCTCGAAGATTTTTCCCGGGCTGTTCACCTGGATGGACGATGCGCTGGTCCGAGCGGTCGAACACCCGTCCACACGGCGATCGGAACCGGTCGAATGGTTCCCCGGGCGGGTCCCCGTGGCTACCATGGGTGGCATGGAGGCGGCGTTCTTCGACCTCGACAAGACGATCATCTCGAAGTCCAGCTCGCTGGCGCTGACCCGGCCGCTGTATCGGGCCGGGCTGGTCTCGCGCTCGCAGCTGCTCCGGGGCGCGTACGCGCAGCTCGTCTACCTGCTGATGGGGGCGGACGAGAAGCGGATGGACCGGGCAAAGGAGGCCATGATGGCCCTGTCGACGGGGTGGGAGCAGTCGGCGGTCGAGGAGATCGTCCGCGACGTGCTCATCAACCTGATCGACCCGTACGTGTACCAGGAGGCGCTCGACCTCATCGCGCTGCACAAAGCGCTGGGGCGCGAGGTCTACGTGGTCTCGTCCTCGCCGGAGGAGGTCGTCAAGCCGCTCGCCGAGCACTTCGGCGTGAGCGGCGTGATCGCGACCAAGGCCGAGATCGTCGACGGCAAGTACACGGGGCAGCTCCAGCGGTACGCGTACGCGGAGGGCAAGGCGGAGGCGATCGCCGAGCTCGCGGAGCAGCGCGGGATCGACCTGTCGGCCTCGTACGCCTACTCCGATTCGATCACGGACAGGCCGATGCTCGAGCTGGTCGGGCACCCGGTGGCCGTCAACCCCGACCGCGACCTCCGCCGGGAGGCCGAGAAGCTCGAGTGGCAGATCCGGTACTTCAGGCGGCCGGTTCGCCTGCGGAGCCGCCTGGTGCAGGCCGTGCCGCAGCCGTCGGTGCCGGTGGCGGCCGTCGCCGCGATCGCGGTCGCCGCGGTGGCGGTGGTGTGGATCCTGCTTCGCCCCCGCCGGCGCGACTGAACCGCGCCCGTCCCGGGTCCCTGCCGGGTGGTGGGAGGTCCCTCACTTGCCCACCGGTTGTCCACAGGAATCCGAGGCCGATCGGCCGACTTTTCCACACGGGAGCCGCGGGTGTAGAGTCGAACCGGTCGCTTCGGCGATCGAGCGAAGGGAGCAGAACACCCACGCGCGTCGTGCCGCGGGAGGCATGCCCGGGCCCCTGGGGAGCGATCCCGAGGTACCCGGGCAGGAAGCAGACAGCGCATGATCCCTGCTCCCTTCGCCGTTTCTCCCGCCCGGGTCACGCGCGAAGCCGCTGGATCAGACGTTCCGCCCTTGCGGCCGCCGCGCCGTAGCGCCCCACCGCCACCGCCCCGTTGACCGCGAGCAGCTCGCGGCGGACGTCGGGATCGTCGAAGTGCTCCGTCTCCCCGAGCGCCGTCTCCAGCCGGCGGACGGCCGCCGAGAGGCGTTCGATCGGACCGAACGCCGCCTCGCGCTCCGCGCCGGCTGCGCGGGTCCGCCGAAACTCCGCCATGGAGACCACCTCACCCATGCCGACCAGCCTAGACGGGGGGTCTGACATGGACTTCTTGGGGCTTGCCCGCCCGGTACCGACCTAGAATTCGGGGCGTGGAACGCGATGCGGTGACCGAGCTGCTGGCGGCGCTCTCGTACGGGGAGCAGGTTGCGGCCCAGCGGGCCCGGGACAACGCCCGGTTCGCGCCCGACGCGCGTCGGGCCGAAGCGCAGGCCGGCGTGGCCGAGCGGGAGGACCGCAACCACCGCCTGATCGAGGCCCGGCTGGGGGAGTTCGACGACGCCGCGGCGATGACCGAGCGGTTCCATCCGTACTTCGACCAGTTCTTCGCGGGGACCGAGCCGTCCGACTGGGTGGAGGCGCAGGCGTTCCACTACGTGGGCGACGCCCTGGTGTCGGACTTCGCGGACGTGCTGGTGGAGGTGCTCGACCCGGTGTCCGCGGAGATCGTCCGCACGACCCTCGGCGAACGCGAATGGCAGGAGTCGTTCGCGCTCGAGGAGCTGGTTCGGGCGATGCAGGAGGACCACGCGCAGGCCGAACGCATCGCTGCGTACTCCCGCCGGATCGCGGGCGAGGCGCTCACGCAGACCCGTCGGGCGCTCGTGCAGGCGGGGCGGCTGCGGGAGGCGCTCGGGGGCGACGAGGGCGAGAAGCGCATGGTGCTCTCCCTCCTCGAACGCCACCGCGCGCGCTTGGACCGCCTCGGCATCGAACGCGTCGAGATCGACTGAACGCGCTGCTCAGCCGGGCATGACTAGTTAGTTCGAGCCATCCCGATCTCCCCAAAGGGGCCTCGGTCAGCGTCCCCCGGCACCTGTGGAAAACCCGCTGGCTCGGGGATTGGCTGTACGAGGGCCCGCGAGTATCGTGCCCCCTGTCGCGACGGACCGCCCGCAGGCCCCGGGACGGAGCGACGAGCAGTCGGCTCCGCCGCTCACCACGGAGAGTGCTCGCCCTGAGCGGAAGGCCGAGAACGCGGTCACCCCCGGCCGCGGGCTTCCCCAGAGCTTCCCCTCGCAGTTCGTGACGTGTGTTGTTCGAGCTGTCCGGGTTCGCAAGCGTCGGAGGAGGTTCGTGTCGGTGGACGGTGTCGCTCGGATCGTGCTCGGGATCGATTCGCCGCAGCTGGCGGAGGAGGTCGTGGACTTCCTCGACCGCGGCGGGCGGGCCCGGGTGGTCGCCTCGGCCGTGTCGGCGGCGGCGCTCGCGTCAGCAGTTCGCGAGCACGACCCGAACGCCGTCGTGGGCTCGACCGCGATGGTGCGGTCGGCCGGCGGGATGAACGGGACGCCGTTCCTGGCGCTCGAGACGACCGAGTCGCTGGTGGCCCTCCGTGGCGCCGTCGAGCTCGGGGCGAAGGGGTTCTACCTGTGGCCGTCGGAGCGCGCCGCGTTGGCCGATGCGGCAGCCGGCAGCGCTCCGGCCAAGACCGGGCCGCCGCCGCGGCGGGCGTCGGTCGTCGCCGTGTGCGGCCCTCGCGGCGGCGTCGGCGCGACATTCGTGGCGACGCACCTCGCGGCGGCGCTCGCCCGGTCCGGAGCGCGGACGGTGCTGGTCGACGCCGACCACCGGTTCGCCGACCTCACCGTCGCGCTCGGGGTGCCGGACGACGGCGAGATCCGAACGGTCGAGGACCTCGAGCCCGTCGCGGGTGAGCTCGAGGAACGTCACCTCGACGAGGTGCTGTGGGCGCACCCGGCGGGGTTCGAGGTCTTGCTCGCGCCCGCCGCCGCGGATGCCGACGTCGTCGGTGCCTATCGCGCGGCCGTGCCGGTGGCGGCCGGGACGCGCGATGCGGTCGTGGTCCACTGCGGACGGGCGCCCGTCTCGGACGACGTGGCGGGGGCGGTCCTGCCGCTGGCCGAACGGATCGTGCTGGTGCTGACCCAGGACGTGCTGTCGTTCCGGGGGGCCCGTCGGGCGCTCGAGGGGCTGAACGCCGCGGGGCTCGCGTCGCGCGTGGCCGTGGTGGTCAACAGGGCCGGACGAGCCGAGATCACCCCGAAGGACGCGGAGCGGGCGTTCGGGCAGCCGCCGCTCGCCATCGTTCCGGTCGACCGGAAGGTCGGCCACGTGCAGGATCGCGGGCTGCTCCTGCCGGGGCGCCGCCGTTCGGTGCGGGCGATCGAACGGCTGGCCGGTCGGCTCGTCGCCCAGCGGGTGGCGTCGTGAACGGCCAGCGGGTGCACCCGAGCAACGGGTTCGGCGGCTCCGGGGCGGCCTGGCCCGGCGGCGAGGAGCGGACGGCGGATCCACTGGCCGCCGTCAAGCGGAACCTGCACGACGCGCTGATGCAGCGCATGGCCGGGCGGGGCGTGGAATCGCTGCACCCGGCGGCCCGCCGGCTGCTCATCAGGGAGGAGGCGCTCGCCGTGCTTCGCGAGGAGGGGCACCTCCTGCCGCAGGAGGCGCTGGCGAGGGTGGTCAACGACGTGTCCGATCGTGTCGTCGGCCTCGGTCCCATCGAGTCCCTGCTACGGGACCCGGAGGTCAGCGAGGGCTGAGTGACCATTCGGGTCCGTGGGTGAAGCCTCCCCCCGCGCTTGACTTTGTCCCGCAAACCCTCCTAGAGTTTGCGGGACAAAGTCGCAGCGGAGGTGAGGTCATGCGCGGGACCGGCGACACGGATGAGACCGGGACGATCGACGGCGGCGGCGAACTCGATCCTCGGGACGCCGCGACGCTCATCGAGCGGACCAGCCGGGAGGCCAAGCGCGAATTCGACTGGCAGTCGCCGTGGC
>DATLUW010000921.1:0-10223 GCA_035577825.1 Actinomycetota bacterium
TCCCACTGGGGGCTGAACGACGGGATGACGCTGATGATGCAGCTCCAGGGTGGGTCGGCCTAGCGTCGGTCGACCGGGAGGCCGCCCAGCCGGGGGCCGGGCGGCCGCCCTTCCGCATCGCAAAGGAGGTTCACGCATGGACACGATCCTTCACGTCGTCGACGTGCCTGCCGCCCGCGGCGACGTCTACGCGGCCATCGCGACGGAGGAAGGCCTGGCGGCGTGGTGGACGACCAAGGTCGAGGCCGACACCGAGGTGGGCGGCGAGATCCGGTTCACGTTCATGCCGGATCTGTTCAACCCGGTGATGCGGATCGACGTGCTCGACGAGCCGAACGTCGTCGAGTGGACGTGCGTGGGAGGAGCTGCGGGCTGGGGGAACGCCTCGATCCGGTTCGACCTGAGCGACCACGGGGACGGGACGCGGCTGACGTTCCGGCAGGGGTACGGGGAGCCGCTCGACGACGAGTCGTTCGGCATCTTCAACTTCAACTGGGGCCACTACCTCACGAGCCTGCGGAGCTACTGCGAATCGGGGACGGGCGCGCCATTCCCCGCCTGATCTCGGCCGGAACGGTCAGTCGGACGAGGGCCACCGGGCGAGGGGCTGGAGCCCGCCCGCGGCGTGGGTTTCCCGGAGGGCGCTCCGTCGGATCTTCCCGCTGGTGGTCTTGAGGACGGTCCCCGGAGGCAGCACGAGCACCTCCGCCGGTGCGACGCCGGTCGCGTCGGTCACGGCACGGCGGACCGGGAGGGGGAGCTCGGCCGGGTCCGTCCCCGGCCGAGCCTCGACGATCACCGTGGCGGCGCCCTCGCCGCGGCCGGGCGTGGCGAACGCGACGGCGCGCCCCTGCCGAACGCCATCGACCCGTCCCGCCGCCCACTCGATGTCCTCCGGGTCGTGGTTCCGCCCGAGGACCACGATCACGTCCTTCTCGCGTCCGGTGAAGAACAGCTCTCCGTCCGCGAGGTAGCCGAGGTCGCCGGTCGGGATCCAGTCCGCGGGCCGGCGGGGTGGGTCGCCGAGATATCCGGAGTACGCGTACGGCGCCCGGACGCGGACGGCGCCGACGGTGCGCTCGGGGAGCGTGGTGCCGTCCGGTCCCAGCACCTCCAGCCCGGTGCCCGGCACCGGAACGCCGCACGAGGCGATCCGCCGCACCGCGGACCCTTCCGCGGGCTGCCGGGCCCGTCCCGTTGTCGCGAGCTCCTCGGCGTCCACGTCGTCGAACCGGATCCCGGTCGAGGGCCGGCCCACGGTGATCGCGAGCGTGGTCTCGGCCATGCCGTAGGCCGCGGTGAGGGCCTGCCGGCGCAGGCCGAGCCGGGTTCCGTCGCGGATCAGCCCGTCGACCGTCTCCGCCTCGATCGCCTCGGCCGAAAGCGCTGCCACCCGCAGCGACGCGAGTTCGCATCCGGTCGGGTCACGCGATGCCGCCCGCATGGCGGGCGCCCACGCGGAGGACGGCCCCGCCGTGACCGTCGCGCCGGCCCGCCCGATGAGCCGGAACCACTCCGCCGGGTCTCGGGCGAACCGTGTCGTGGGGATGAAATGCGCGTCGAGCCCGAGGAGCAGGGGCCGCAGGAGGAGCCCGAACAGCCCGAGGTCGTGGAAGAACGGGTGCCATCCGGCGAACGAGTCCCCGTCGGTCAGGTCGTAGGCGACCGCGGTCGCCCGGACCGCCGCAAGTACCGCCGCGTGGCCGACCAGGGCCGCCTTCGGGGTGCCGGTGGTGCCCGACGTGAACTGGGCCACCGCGGGAACCCCTGGATCCGGCCGCGCGCCGTCGGGCGTCGGCGCGGCCTCCGGCTCGGCCGTCCAGTCGAGCGCGCGCGCCTCCCGCACGACGTCCAGCAGCGCGGGATGGGCGACGACCGTGCGGCACCCGGTCGCCCGGGTCGCGACGTCGACCTGGCGCGCCAACGCCGACCGGTCGGCCATCCGCTGCTGATGCTGGACCGGCACGAGCGTCCCCCCGGCTCGCCAGACGGCGAACGCCCACCGGGACCAGGCGTGCTCGTTCGGTCCGAGCAGGCCGACCAAGTCCCCGGGTTCGACGCCGGCCGCGGCCAGGGTTCCGGCGTCGCGGTCCGCATCCTCCAGGAGTCGGTTCGCCCCGATCCGTTCGGGGCCGGCATCGCCGTGGAACACGAGCGCCGGTTCGCGCCGCCCGGCCACCTCGTCGAGGGCGTCGAGCAGCGTCCCGTCCGCCGCCACGCTCAGGGGGCCCGCTTGGATTCCACGAGCGCCGTGACCGCGTCGAGCGATTCGAAGCGCTCGGCGGTCACGTCGCCGTCGTCGAGCGAGATGCCGAACTCCTCTTCGCAGAACGCGACGAGCTGGCCGATCGCGAGCGAGTCCAGCAGCCCGTCGGCCAGCGGATCGCGCGAGGGCTTCCCCTCGGCGAGCTCATCGAGGACGAACCCGCGGATCCGGGCTTTCGTCCGGGACGACCGGCTCACGCCACCGCCCCGACGACGTGCGCCGGGCCGGACGTTCCGGCCGAACCCGCCCATGCGGCCAGCCGGGCGATCGCCGCCGCCTGGCCCGTCACCGTCGGGAACGCGTGGAGCCGTTCGCCCGGAACCATCTCCACGTCGACCCGATCGGGCGTCCCCAGGCGTGCCCGTGCCGACGCGACCGCGGCCACCATTTGCCGGTCGAGTTCGCCGAGGAGCACGAGGACCCGCTCGCGCCGGGCGGTCCGGCCGAGGTCGGCTGCCGCGGCCCGGTCGACGGGCTCCGGCCGGCCCAGGGCACGCCGGACCCGGTGGCCCATCCGAGCCCCCGCTCCGGCGGGGGAGGGCCGGCCGAGCGCCGGTGTCACGAGGGCGATCGGGCCGTCCAGCTCGCCCTCGGCCGCCAGCCCCAGGACCTGCCTGGCCCCGAAGCACGCCCCGATCGCGCCGACCCGGTGCAGCTGCTCCGACGCGCGGAACCACGTCACGACCTCGGCCAGCACGGCGCGGTAGGCGTCGCGCCCGCCGACGACCCCAGCGCTGTCGCCCATGCCGGGGAAGTCGACGCGCATCGCCGCGACGCCGTTCGCCGCCAGCGCCCTCGCGGTCTTCGCCCACACGCCGTTCACGCCGGAACGGTGCGCGTCGAGGCCCTGCGCGACGAGCATGCCGAACGCCGGGGGCCCGGACGGAGCGCTGACCACCACACCGGCCAACCCGAGCGTGGTCGGGACGAGCATCGCGCGTTCGACCGGTGCCTCGCGGACGGCCGTCCGTTCGTTCGTGAGCAGCTCGATCATTCCCTCACCGCCATTCGTTCTTCGATTGCCGACTCCGCCGGCCGTGCCAGATGCGATGCCCAGCGGATGCGGAACCTGCCGAGCGTCCCGGGCACCACGACGTCGGTCGCGGCGGCGGGGAGCCCCTCCATCGGCGGCTCGGTGAAGCGGACGACCACCAGCCGGGACCCCATCCGTGCCATCGCGGCCGCGATCCGCCCGGGAGCGTCCGCGCCGCCGATCGACCGCGGGACGCTGTGTCCGAACGCGGCGTCGCCGCCCCGCCCGAACGTGGCCCGCTCGGAATCGCGACGCAGCTCCTCCACGGCGGCCGACGGGTCCGGTGTGGGCGCGAGCGCGACGACCAGGCTCGGCTCGAGCTTGCCGGCGGCCAGCAGCGCGGCCGCGGCACCGAACCGGAATCCGACCAGACACAGGTCGAGGAACGGGACGCGGGCCCGGAGCGCGCCGGCGGCGTCCCGCACGGCCCGGGCGAACGCGTCGATCGTCAACGCCTCGGCGTCGCCGGTGGAGTCCAGGCTGCCGGGCGGGTGGACGACCATCCCGGCGCCGCCCCACGCGGCCGCGGCCGAGGCGAGCGCGTGGGCCGGGTCGAGCGACTGGGCGGCCTCGGGGCCGATCGAGGGAACCACCACCATGCCGAACTGAACGGGGCCGGGGGGTGAGACCAGGGAGCCGTACAGGGTCGCGTCGCCGGACGCGAAGAAGAACGCGTCACGGTGGAGGTCCGAGCTCGAAGCCAACACCCCGACGCCTCCTTGCCGGCGAGGAACACGTGCCCGTTTCGCTGCAGCAATTCGACCACAACCGGTGACCGTCCGCGCGGGCATCCACCAGTTGGTGCGTGGTGCCGCGTGAGCGTCGACGAGGCGCGACACGTTGCGGTGGTTTGCAGGTGGTCTCGGCGCGATCCCTGCGCTGGTGTCGTCGTCGCCGGCGGCGGGCGCCCGTCGGTTCGTCGCTAGACTGCGCGGGTCATGCCGGTCGAGATCGACATCGAACACGTCGCGCGGCTCGCGCGCCTGGACCTCACCGACGAGGAGAAGACGCGCCTCAAGGCGCAGCTCGGCGTGATCCTCGAGCACGCCGCGCGCGTCCAGGAGGTCGCGGCGGAGGACGTCCCGCCGACGGCGCAGGCGGTTCCCCGGGCGAACGTCCTGCGTCACGACGTCGTCGAGCCGGGCCTGACGCACGAGGAGGCGATGTCGAACGCGCCCGCGGAAGAGGCCGGGCGGTTCAAGGTGCCGCGGATCGTGGAGGCCGAGTAGATGGCGTCGCATCCGCTGTCGCTCTCGGCGACCGAGCTCGCCGCGGCGCTTCGCGCGCGCGAGATCTCGGCCGTGCAGCTGGCCGAGGCAGCCCTGCAGCGCGCGGACGACCTCGACGAGCGCCTGCACGTGTTCCTGGCCCGAACCCGTGACGCGGCCCTGGCCCGGGCGGAGGACGTCGATCGCCGGTTCGGGCTGGGGCAGGACCTTCCGCCCGCGGCGGGTATCCCGATCGCGCTGAAGGACGTGCTCGCGGTGAAGGGCGTGACGGCGACATGCGGCTCGAAGATCCTCGAGACGTACCGCCCGCCCTACGACTCGACCGTGTGGTCGCGCCTGTCGAACGCCGGCGCGGTGCTCGTCGGCAAGACGAACTGTGACGAGTTCGCCATGGGGTCCTCGGGGGAGAACTCCGCGTACGGTCCCACGCGCAACCCGTGGGACACCGATCGCGTGCCGGGCGGGTCTTCCAGCGGTTCCGCGGCCGCGGTGGCCGCCGGCATGGCCACGTGGGCGCTCGGGACCGACACCGGAGGCTCGGTCCGGCAGCCGGCCGCGCTGTGCGGCGTCGTGGGGCTGAAGCCGACCTACGGGCGGATCTCGCGCTACGGGCTGATCGCGTTCGCCTCGTCGCTCGACCATGTGGGGACGTTCACCCGGACGACGCGCGACGCGGCCGTCCTGCTGTCGATGCTCGCCGGCGAGGACCCGCGCGACGCGACCAGCGTGGCCGAGCCGCCGGACGACTACCTCGCCGGGCTCGAGGACGGCGTGGCCGGTCTGCGGGTGGGCGTGATCTCCGAGTCCTTCGCCGAGGGCGTCGAACCCGGAGTGACGGCGGCGTTCCGCGCTTCGATCGAACGCCTGGAGGCGCTGGGGGCGACCTGCGAGGACGTGTCGCTGCCGAACGCCGACTACGCGTTCAGCGCGTACTACCTGCTCGCGCCCGCGGAGTGCTCGTCGAACCTCGCGAGGTACGACGGGGTGCGCTACGGGCACCGGACGGCCGAGCCGGTCGACGACGTCGTGCAGATGATGATGAAGACGCGCGGCGAGGGGTTCGGCGACGAGGTGAAGCGGCGCATCATCCTCGGCACCTACTCGCTCTCCTCCGGCTACTACGACGCGTACTACGGGCAGGCCCAGAAGGTCCGAACGCTCGTGATCCGCGACTACCAGAAGGCCTTCGAGCGGTTCGACGTGCTGCTGTCGCCGACGTCCCCGACGACCGCGTTCCGCATCGGCGAACGAACCGACGACCCGATCAAGATGTACCTGGCCGACATCTTCACGATCCCTGCCGACCTCGCCGGCGTGCCGTCGATCAGCGTTCCCTGCGGGCTCGACGAGGACGGGTTGCCGGTGGGGCTGCAGTTCACCGGTCCGCTCCTGGGCGAACGGACGATCCTCCGCGCGGCGCATGCGTTCGAACAGGACCTGGGGTTCTCGCTGTCGCCGCCGCTCCTCGCGGGCCTGGGCTCCTAGCCGGGCCAGGCGTCCGACCGGGTCGGTCCCGAAGTTCACCGGCCACCCCGTGACGACCCGCGTGCCGTTGACCCAGACGTCGAGTCCGCGTTGACCGCCGCGGCCAGGCACACCGAATCGGTGCCGCGGAGCTCTGGGTGCTTGCACTGCCGCTGTCAAACGGCCGGAGGCTCGAATCGCCGCGATGGCCCGGGTGTGGCCGTGCCGCCGATTCGCTCGGGCGGTTCGCGTCAGCGGGGGAGCAGGCCGAGGATCGGCATCGAGAGCACGTACGAGATCAGCTCGTCGCGGTCGGGCCACGGGAACTGCGGGTGGGTGAGCAGCAGCGACGTGATCCCGTGTGCGATCGACCACAGCGAGATCGAGACGAACACCGGGTCGGGGCGCGGCTGCACGTCGATCGTCTCGACGGCCTCGGCGACCGCCTCGACGAGGTGCTCGAACGCCGCGCTGCCCATGACCTTCTCCGCCGTCCACGAGTCCGGCGTCTGCTCCGGCTTCGTCATGAACAGGATCCGGTAGTGCTCCGGGTTCTCGAGCCCGAACCGCACGTAGGCGTGGCCGCAAGCCAGCAGCGATTGGACCGGATCCTGCTGCGCGGCGCGCGCCTCCTGGAGCACGGCATCGAACCGGGCGAAGTGGCGTTCGCAGACGGCGAAGATCAGGTCGTTCTTGTCCGCGAAGTGCAGGTAGATGGACGGAGGGGACACGCCGACGGCGTCGGCCACCGCGCGGATCGACACGGCGTCCTGGTCGCCCTTCTCGAGCAGCAGCCGCTCGGTGGCGTCGATGATCTCCTCGCGGAGGCGTTCGCCCTGGCCCCTCGGCGCACGGCGGCGCCGGGGGGCCTGGACGACGGCCTCCTCGGAGTCGGTGTCGGTCGCGGGAACGGCCTGGCTCACGAGGCCAACTCTCCCACGCGGGTCGGCTGGGTGCCACGACCGGCCGGCTCCCCGAGCGCGGGACCACCGGCGCCGCCGGGCTCGGACGGCGCCTCGGAGAACCCAATGCGGTCGTGCAGCCGGCGCATCCACCGCGGCGCCCACCAGTTCCAGTCGCCGGCCAGCCGCATGAACGCCGGCACCAGGGTTCCCCGGATCAGGGTCGCGTCGAGGATGACGGCCAGCGCCAGCCCGACCCCGAGCAGCTTGATGAACGTGATCTGCGAGGTCGCGAACGCGATGAACACGACCGCCAGCAGCCCGGCGGCGGCGGTGACGAGCCGCCCGGTCCGCTCGAGCCCGAGCGCGACCGACCGCGTGTTGTCGCCGGTGCGCAGGTACTCCTCCCGGATCCGCGAGAGCAGGAACACCTCGTAGTCCATCGACAGGCCGAACGCGATGCAGAACATCGTGATCGGTGTGGTCGTGTCGATCAGGCCGGTCGGCGTGAAGTTCAGCAGCCCGGCCAGGTGCCCCTGCTGGAACACCCACACCATCGCCCCGAACGTCGCCGTCAGCGACAGCAGGTTGAGGATCACGGCCTTGACCGGCATCACGAGCGAGCCGGTCATCAGGAACAGCACCACGAACGTGATCAGCGCGATCACCGCGAGCGCCAGCGGGACGCGGCCGAACAGCGCGTGCTTCGAGTCGACGAGCTGCGCCGCGTCGCCGCCGACCAGCACGTGGAACGGCGGCGGGGTCGCCCGGACATCGCGCACGAGCGTCTCGCCGGCGTCGGAGAGCGGTTCGACGTTCGGCACGACGGAGAGCCACGTGGCGTTCGGCGCGGTGAACCGCGCGCTGCTCTGCGGGTTCGGGGCGAGGACCCGCCGCCCGCCGACGTACGAGCCGGTCACCGCGTCGACGCGGGCGACGCCCGCCACGTTCGACAGCCGCGCGGCGTAAGCGGCGACGGCCGCGGTGCGCGTGGCCGCATCCGGCACGGCGGGGGCCACCACCGGCATCGCGTTGATCTCGCGCGAGGTGAACTTCGTGCGGATCTGGTCCTGCACGACGCGGCTCGAGGCCGTGGCCGGCAGCACGCGGTCGTCCGGCAGGCCGAAGTTCACCTTCAGGAACGGCCCCCCAAGGAACAGCAGCATGGCGACGATCGCGGTCGCGATGGGGAGCGGCCGGCGCATCACGACGGTGGCCAGGCGGTGCCAGAACCCGGTTCCCTCGGGCTTGGGTTCGCGCCGGAACAGCACGAGCGAGTCGACCCGGCGGCCGAGCACCGCCAGCATCGCGGGCAGGATCAGGATCGCGCCCACGGCGGCGAGGATGACGACCGCCACGCCCGCGTACGAGAACGACCGCAGGAACGCGAGCGGGAACAGGATCAGCGCGGCGAGCGACGCGCACACGGTGAGGGCGCTGAACAGCACGGTTCGCCCGGCCGTCTCGACCGCGCGGACCACTGCGGCGTTCGGGTCGAGGCCGTGGCGCATCTCCTCCCGGTACCTGGACACGATGAACAGCGCGTAGTCGATGCCGAGCCCGAGGGCCATCGCCGTCGTGAGGTTCAGCGAGAAGATCGACACCTGGGTGATCGCGGAGATCACCTGCAGCGTCGCGAACGTCCCGACGATGGCGAACCCGCCGATCAGCAGGGGGAGGCCGGCCGCCACGAGGCCGCCGAACACCAGAATCAGCAGCACGAACGTGATCGGGATCGAGATCGCCTCGGCCTTGCGGAGGTCGTGTTCGACGGTCGTGCCCACCTGCCGGAACACCTCGGCCCGGCCGCCGACGCCGACGCTGAACGTCGGGCCGTCGATCGTGTACCGGGGGCTGAGCGTCTCGACCCGGTCGCGGACGGCGTCGTCGGTGCCGGCGATCCGGCCGAGGATCAGCGCCTCGGCGCCGTCCGTGGACGCGAGCGGGGGAGCGTTGCGGAGCGACCAGTACGAGACGACGGTCTCGAGGCCGCGCTCTCGGCTGAGCTGCCTCGTGAGCCGCATGCCCTCCGCGGCCACCGCCGGGTCGCCCACGGAGCCGTGCTTCGCGGTGAAGAGCAGGACGATGTTGGGGTTCCCACCGTGGAACTCCGACTGCAGCACCCCGGCCGCGCGGCTCGACTCCGAGCTCGGGTCGTCGAACCCGCCGGTTGAGAGCGACTGCGCCACCTTGCCGCCGAACGCCCCCGCCGCGACGAACACGACGAGCGAGCCGATCAGGACCCACCACCGCCGCCGGACCGTGAACTCCCCGAGCCGCCTGAGCATCCCGCTCCTCCTTCCGCCAACCGCGTCCCCGTGCGTGCCTGGAGGTGAACCTCGTTCTCCTAACACGCCTAACTGAACGCTGGTAAGTTAGGCCGATCATCCGGTCATGTCAAATCGGGCGCGGGTTCCTGGCGGCCGCCGCCCGCTGAGCCCCGGCTTGCACAGCTCACGCCACCGCTGGGATGCTGGGCGGCGGGTGAGGGCCCGACAGCGAGGAGTTCGAACATGGCGGGCAAGCTGGTTGGCGAGACCGCGGGCGAGATCGCCGAGGCGGTGAGGTCGGGCGCGGCCACGCCCGCCGATGCGGTGCGCGAGCACCTCGAGCAGATCGACGCGATGAACAACGAGGTCGGCGCGTTCCTCCGTCTGCGCCGAGAACAGGCGCTGGCCGAGGCCGACGCGGTTGCCGCCCGAGCGGACCTTGCCGACCTGCCGCTCGCCGGGGTCCCGATCGCGATCAAGGACAACGTGCAGGTCGAGGGCGAGCCGACGAGGTTCGGCTGCCCGCAGACGCCGACCGACCCGGCCACCGAGGACCACGAGGTCGTGAAGCGCCTGCGCGGCGCCGGCGCCGTGGTCGTCGGGATCACGCGCCTGCCCGAGCTCGGCGTGTGGGGCACGACGGAGGACGTCTGGGGCGTCGCGCGGAACCCGTGGGACCTCGATCGGACGCCGGGGGGGTCGAGCGGGGGGAGCGCCGCGGCCGTCGCGGCAGCGATGGTCCCGGTCGCCCACGGGAACGACGGGTTGGGCTCGATCCGGATCCCGGCCGCGTGCTGCGGGCTGTTCGGCATCAAGCCGGGCGTCGGCGTGGTGCCGAGCGGCGTGGGCCGGACCAGCTGGCGCGGCCTCGCGGAGAACGGCCCGCTCGCCACGACGGTCGACGACGCCGCGCTGGTGCTGTCCGTGATGGCGGGCGACCCGTCCATCGCCACCGTCGAGCCGCCGGCCAACAAGCTCCGCATCGCCGTGTCGACCAAGGTGCCGCTCGTCGGCCTCAAGGTCGAACCCGAGATCCTCGGCGCCGTCGACGCCACCGTG
>DATLUW010000922.1:0-2461 GCA_035577825.1 Actinomycetota bacterium
AGCGGCCATGACCTTGATGGCCTTAGCATCGGAGAGTCCGCTGGTGTTGACCGACACGACGCCGGTCGCCTTCCAGTGCTTGCCGGTGAGCGACACGACGCGGCCGCGGACATGGTCGGACACTCGCCCGAGACCCATGCCGAGCGGGTAGCGGCTCGCCTGTCCGGCGCGCAGCCGCCCGCGCACGTCAGCCTCGCCCATCTCGGCCCAGCGCTCCATGAACGCCCGCTTGTTGTCGGCCCATTTCTTCGTCGGGTCGCCCTGGAAGAACGGGCCTTTCGTCGACACGGAGGTCTTGTACTTGGTCGGCATTCAGCCCTTCCTCCGTTTGACGTTCCGCAACCGGCGGGCGAGGTCAAACAGCAGCGCGTCCGTGTCATTCATGTCCCGCTCGCTCACCGGCCAGCCCGAGCGCGACAGGAGCTGGGCGTCGCGGAACAGGTCGGGATCGGGCAGCGCGTCGATCTCCGTCTCGTACACGTCCATGAGGCCGAGCCGCACGATCAGCTCGGCGTAGGCGAGTTTGGGACGGTGGTCGCCTTCTGCTGGGCGACGGCGTGCGGGAACAGGACGTCGATGATGTCGCTGGGCGCTCGGTCGAGGGCGTCTGGGTCGGCGAGGTCGATGGGGTTGCCGTCGACGTCCTTCACGTTCCACGCCTCGATGAACGCCCGGAGCAGGACGGTCGGCCACTCGACGAGTGCCTCGCGGTTCGCCTCGACGCGGACGCCCGCCCGCTTGATCTCCTTGTCCTGGCCGTGGGTGATCCGGTCGCGCAGGTCGGCCCACTGGCCGTCGCGCAGCTCGATACGCATTGGTGCCTCCACAGGAACGCCGGGGCCGGGAGCCTGTGGTCCCCCGGCCCCGACACGGCTAGGTGATCGTGGTCAGGTCGTTGACGACGATGAGCTGGGTGGTGCCGCCGAACGTCGTGTCATAGAGCGGCCGGTAGGTCAGTTCTTCCATCGCGAGACCGTCCGTCTCCGAGACGGACCGGTCGAACAGCGTGCCGTAGCAGTCAAGCTGGACCGAGTAGAACGAGCCGCCAAGGACCGAGCCCGTGGTCTTGACGCGGATCTTCCGCTTGGCCTTGTCGACGTAGCGGTCCCACTCGTTGTCGTTGCGGATGTACCGCGTCAGCTTCAACTCCCACTGGAGGGGGTTGGGCCGGAAGGTGTCCTGCGCGGCCGTCGTGTTGTTGAGCGTGTAGAGGTTCACGAAGCCCGAGGTGTAGGTCCAGTCGGCGCTGACGATGTCGTTGTCGGCCGTGGTCCCGATTGTCGTCGGGTCAATGGTCACGACCGTCGTCTGCGCCTTGGCGAGCTCCGAGGTCGTGTACGTGCCGGTGCCCGAGAACGCCGAAATCTGCGAGGCGGCCTTGGGCGAGACGAGCGACGACTTGCAGATAACGCCCGGCGAGCCCGGCGACTTGTTCCAGTTGATGTTGAGGACATCGCCGATGACGTAGGGGATGGAGACGGCCGGACTCGTGGCGCCGATGTTGTCGCTGTAGCCGAGCTGGACCGTGGCCGACTTCTGGTCGTCGGTGGTGAGCGTCGGCACGAAGGTCCAGGTGCGGTCGGCACCCGCTCCGGTCGGGGTCGGCACGGCCTTGATGTGGAGGTTGGCCCACCACGCCATCGCGTCGAAGTCGAGCGGGTACTCGACGTCGATGGTGTTCGTCTCGGCGCCGGCCGTCGCGGCATAGTGCGCCTCGTACGAGTTCCGCAGCTCCTCGGGATAGATGGTGTCGATGGTCTGCTTGTGCTCCGCCGTGGTGAACTCGATGCCGCGCGTCATCGCGACACCTGTGCCTCGCACGGTCTCCAGACCGGCCCGCATTGTCTTAAAGACGTGAACCGGCATCGGATCTACTCCTCGGTGGACTCAGCAGCCCCGCCAGATGGCGGGGCTTCGGGCGCTGGCTGCTTGGGCGGTTTGTCGTACGTGAACGCCCCGGTGGCGATCAGTTCCTCGGCTTCCTTCTTGGTGATGCCGAGATGGGGCACGGCCGGGACGCCGGGAATGAACTGAACGTTGACGCCGTTATAGACGGGATAGACGTCGGCCATCGGGTGCTCCTCAGACGGTGATGCCGGGGACGTGTTCGTTCACGAGGACCTGGACGGTCAGCTCGACCACGTCGAGCTGGGTGAACGTCCCGTCGACGCTGCTGTACTTCGCCCCGTCGATCTCCGCCCGCATCTCGACGACGTTGGCGTCGATGTTTGGTGGCGGGGTAATCCCGAGGGCGATGTGGGTCGTGGCGATCTTGTCGTGGATGGCGTCGTACCACGCGTAGAGCCAGCGAGTCCGGGCGGGAACGCTCAGGGGATCCCGCAGCAGCCGGACCGGGAAGGTGTAGAGGTCGTTGCGGCGCTGCGAGGCGCCGATCTCGATTGGACCGGAGGGCGGATAGACGAGGAGCGCCAGAGCACCGACCTGGTCCGGCAGGTCAGCG
>DATLUW010000923.1:0-3114 GCA_035577825.1 Actinomycetota bacterium
GGCGCGGCGCCTGGGGCCTGCTGCACGTTCACGTTCCCGGCGATCGGCTGCGGGTTCGGGAGGTTCCCGACGTTGACGTTGCCGTTCACGGTGAGCGCGCCGTTCCCGTCGCCGACCTGGAGCTTGCCGTCGGTGACGTGAGCCTTGGCTCCGGTCGACGGGTCGACGATCGAGACCAGGTTGCCGGCGGCCGTCGCCACGGCCGGCGCGAGCATCATCGCCAGCAGCAGGGCGGCCACCAGGGCGACGCTCTGATGGACCGAGCCGCCGCCATCCAGGGCCGGCGTGGCCGTGCGGCGAGCGGTCATGCGCACCACCTCCTCGGTGTGCGGGGCGACCCCCTCTGCTCCGCGCGACGCGGCTCGCCGATTGCGGCGCCGATGGTAGGAGTCGTCGACCGAGATGGGAAGCCGGGCGGCTACGCCTGGAGGCGCGCTGTCGCGGCGTCGCTGCCGAACGAACCGGTGACCAGGACCTTGCCGGTCGCCAGGATCAGGGCGTCGTTCGCGCGCGAGCCACCGCCCAGCGGGTTGGACAACCCGTTCGTAGGCGGGAACCTGGCCACGACGATGCGATACGCGACGTCGCCGGGGGGTTCCGGCGAGGCCGGCGATGACGTGCCGGCCGTTGTTCGTCCGGTTGACGCTCCGACGTCCTCGTCGCCGCCGAGGAAGTCGATCGTCGCGGCGCCGTCGTCCCCGGCGGACGAGTGGGTGACGTACCCGTCCCCGCCACCGAACGTGGTGTCAAGCTGCCCGCCCGACGCCCGGCAGGAACACCGCGAGCGTGCAGGCCACGACGACGAGCAGGGCGGGACGGCGTGAACGTGGCATTGAACAACCCCCCCGAAGACGGACGACGACCGCGAACCTGGCGGCCAAGCCGCGGTTCGCCAGGAAGAACCCTCCCCTGGTCGCCCCTCAGCCGAGCGAGCCGAGGTCCTCCTGCGCCTCGCGGAGCGCGCCTTCTGCGTCGGCGAGCTTCGCCGCGGCGTTGTCGGCATCCTTCGAAGCGCGTTCGGAGCGCTTGCTGAGGGTGGAGAGCTCGCGTTCGACCCGGTCGACGTCCGCGGCGAGGGACTTGGCGTGGTCGCGGGTCTCCGTCACCCGCCTGCGGGCGGCCATGACCGCGTCCTCGGCCCTGGCGACCCTGGCCTCCGCGCGTTGGCGAACACGGCGGGCAGCCGGCGTCTCTTCCTCGGCCTCGGGCTCGGCCTCGGCCCCGCCACCGCCAGCTTCCCTCTTCCCGGCCGGCTTCCCCGCGGGGGCCTTCTTCGGCGGTGCAGCGCGGCCGCCGAGCAGCACCTCGAACCCCGTCACGTCGCCGAACCCGGCCGGCGCGTCGACCTCCTTGACCAGGCGACCGGCGCGAACCAGTTCGCCGGTGTCCTCGTCGGTCGACGCTGCCTCCAGCGTCGACCGGATGGCATCGACGTGCGACGCCGGGCTCCGCCCGGCGTCGCGGAACACCGCGGACGCCTCCTCCACCCCGCGGGCCACCACCTGCCGCCGCGCCTGCGTCGCCTCGCGCAGCGCCTTCCCCGCCCCCGACAGCGCGGCCCGTTGGGCGCTCCGAAGCGACGCCCCGGCGTCGAGCAGCTCGTCCACGAGCTTCGGCGAACGCCGCGACAGCTGATTGACCGCCCACGCCACCGCGGTCGGCTTCTTCAGCGCCTTGACCTGGTCCGACGCCGCCCGATCCCCGTTCGCCCGAAGCTCCTTCGCGGCGGCGTTCCGCTCCTCGGTGAACTCGTCCGGATCCAGCGCGTAGAGCCGGTCGATCACGTCCGCGACGTCGGATCCCTTCGGCACGCCGCGAGTCTCGCACAGGACCCCGACACCAATCCGCAGGCAGCCCCGGGCCCCGCGTCGTGGAGGTCGCCGGGTCTCCCGCGTCGCCGTTCCGGCTGAGGAACTCTCAGTCGCGTGTCCCCCTCAAGTCTGTCCCCCATATCGCCGATAGGAACGGAACGCACGCACGACAGGGGGAGCCATGAACGAGGAGTCGCAGGGCTTCGCGAACGAGTTCGTTCGGTTCATGAGGGAGATGCACCAGATCGTGGAGCTGGACGAGGGTGCGCGCCGGAGCACCCTTCGCACGATGCTCGACGAGTTCCTCGGCGTGGATAGCTCGGCCCTCCCGGTCGTCTCCGACGCCTACGAGCCGTTCGAGCACGTGAACGTCCAGGTCGCGCTGAACGCCTATCTGGAGGGAGAAGGTCGAACGCACGAGCTCGTCGGGATCGCCGGCGGCTATCGGCACGATGGTTCGTTCTCCGACCTGCTGGAGGTGCACATCCAGCGCCTCGGCCGCTCTGGATCCGTCGAGTACCGCAACCTGCCGACCGGCCCACACGACACGATCCCGTGCATCATGTTCGGCCTCCTGCTGATCAGCGAAGGGGGGCGCCGCGTCGCCCTGCTCCTCCGCGCTCCGAACCCGAATCACGGGATGCGCCACCGAATCGAGCTCGAGGCCACCTCGGCCGACGAAGCGTGGAGCCGCGAGTTGCTCGAGAGCCTGCGTGCACTCACCCTCGAGCTGAACGTGTTCCGCGGCCAGGTGGTCTCGTTCGGCCACGGCAACGAGTTCGACCACCGGTCGGCCGGCCCGATCGTGTTCTTCGAACGCCCCGACATCCAGGCCGACGAGCTGATCCTTCCGGCAACCGCGAACGCCGCGATCGAGGCGCAGGTGTTCGGCATCGAACAGCATCGGGACCGCCTGCTCGCGAGCGGCCAGCACCTCAAGCGGGGGCTGCTCCTGCACGGGCCGCCGGGCACCGGCAAGACGCTCACCGTCCGGTACCTCACCGGCCGGCTGACGGGCCACACGGTCGTGCTCCTGGCGGGCGGCAACCTCGGGCAGATCGGCGCCGCGTGCGGCCTCGCCCGGCTGCTGCAGCCCTCGGTGGTGGTGATGGAGGACGTCGACCTCGTCGCCATGGATCGCTCCTACGGCTACGGTGGCGGTCCGGTCCTGTTCGAGGTGCTCAACCAGATGGACGGCCTCGAGGAGGACGCGAACGTCGTGTTCCTGCTGACGACGAACCGCGCCGACCTGCTCGAACCCGCGCTCGCGGCGCGCCCCGGCCGGGTCGACCTCGCGCTGGAG
>DATLUW010000924.1:0-8595 GCA_035577825.1 Actinomycetota bacterium
GCGACGAGGGCTGCGGCTGCGAGCAGTGACAGGGCACGACGACGGATCATTGAATCCCCCCCGACTGGGCTGTGCGGAGCCCGCGAGTCTACCGGCCGTTCACCCGAATTGGTGGGCCGTGATCCGGACACGCTCGAAGCCTGATCCCGACCCGGCGGTTCGCCCGCGCCCACGGACCGAGCCTCCCCGTCACAATGACGGCGGAGGGTGGTGCCGCGTGGAGTTCGGGGTGCATCTGCCGCAGCTGACGTGGGGCGACGAGCCCCCGCCGACGCTCGCGCGCCTGACGGCGTACGCGCGGCTCGCGCGGGACCTGGGGTTCACATGGCTCACGGCGAACGACCACGTCGTCTACGCGCGTCCGTGGCTGGACGGTCCGACGGCACTGGCCTCGGTGCTCCCCGTGACCGGTGCAATGACGCTGGCGACCACCGTCTCGCTCCCGGTCGTCCGCGGGCCGGGGCCGCTGGCAAAGGCGCTTGCCGCGCTCGACCTGTTGTCGGGCGGCCGGGTGGTGGCGGGCGTCGGGCCGGGTTCGTCCGAACGCGACTACCGGGCGCTGGGGATTCCCTGGGACGAACGGTGGCCGCGGTTCGAGGAGGCGGCGCAGGCGCTGCGGGCGCTCCTCCGGCCCGGCGGGGAGCCGTTCGAGGGGGAGTGGTACTCGACGGCGGAGATGGAGCTGCTGCCGGCGCCGGCGCGGCCGGGCGGGGTGCCGGTCTGGATCGGGAGCTGGGGCTCGGCGGCCGGGATACGGCGGGTCGCGCGCCTGGCGGACGGATGGCTGGCCTCGGGCTACAACACGACGCCGGAGCTCTTCGCCGGAGCGCTGGAGCGGCTGCGCGGCGCCCTCGAGGCCGCCGGACGGGATCCCGACGCGTTCCCGAACGCGATCGCGACGACGTTCATGTTCGTGACCGAGGACGTGGACGAGGCCGATGCCGTCGTGAACGGCGTGCTGGCGCCGGCGCTCGGCCGTCCGCCCGACGAGCTGCGTGAACGTCTCCCGATCGGACCGGCGGGGGAGTGTGCCGAGAAGCTCGCCCGCCTCGCCGGGGCGGGCGCCGAACGGGTCCTGGTCTGGCCGGTCGGCGACGAGCTCCGCCAGATCGAGACCTTCCGCGAACGAGTCGCAGCCGCGCTGTAGCCGCGGGCTCACCTATCCGAAGTTCGGGCCGAGGGGGATCAGGGCATTCAGCTCGTCGAGGGCGGTCGTGATGTCCAGGTTCGCGGCGGCCGCGTTCTCCTGCACGTGGCGGCCGTCGCGGCTGCCGGCGATGGCGCCGCCCACGCCCGGCTGGCGGAGGACCCAGGCGATCGCCAGCTGGGCGACGGTGGCGCCGAGGCGCTCGGCGATCGGGCGGATGCCGTCCGCGACCGCGAAGCTCCGTTCGGCCCTCCCGGGGGACAGGAGCCGCCTGAAGAACGACGACTCGAGCCACGGGCCGGTCCAGATCGCCATGACCTCGTCGAGCGTCCTGCCGGTGAGGATGCCGCTCCCGAGCGGCTCGTAGATCACGACGCCGATCCCGAGCTCTCCGCACCGGGCGATGAGCGGCCGGTCGTCGAGGTAGTCGATGAGCGACAGGCCGGTCTGGACGAGGTCGACCGGGCGCTGCGCATGGCACCGTTCGATCTCCGCGGTCTCGTAGTTCGACATCCCGATCGCCCGGACCAGCCCCTCGTCGACGAGTGCCGCCATCGCACCCCACGTGTCCTCGAGCGGGACGCCGGTGTCGTCCGGCCAGTGGAGGAAGTACACGTCGATGACGTCGCGGCCGAGGCGCTCGAGGCTCCCGACGCAGCCGGTGCGGATCTGATCGGGAAGGAAGCCGCTGCCGCCGCCGGTGGTCGACGGACGGGGAGCGACCTTGGTCGCGACGACGAACTCGCCGGGTACCCGCGCGAGTGCGTCGCCGATCAGCCGCTCGTTCCGGGTGGCGAGGTAGTTCTCCGAGGTGTCGAGCCAGTTCACGCCCGAGTCGAGCGATGTCCCGAGCACGTGCGCGGCGCGGTCGACGTCGGGCTCCTCGCCATCCTCCGGCCCGAGCTCGAACCCCCCGAGGCCGATTCTCGACAGCGACACGCCCGTCCCGCCGACCCGATGGTGATCCATCGCCCCCTCCCCGAACCGTGCGCGGACAGCCGGGCGAAGCCTATTCGAGCCCGGCAGGGTCAGGCGCTCGCGGGGTCGCTCGCGACCGTGAGCACGACGTTCCCCGTCTTCTGGCCCGTCTCGACGAAGTGGGCGGCCTCGACCACGTGTTCCAGCGGGTACGTCCGGTCGATCACGGCGCGGTACCGCCCCGTCTCGATGAGCTCCTTGAGGAGCAGGACGTCGTTCGTCGTGTATCGGGGCGGGATCCCGAGCTTCCCGCGCCGGCCCACGATCCGGGCGTACCACGGCGTGACGAACAGGTTCCGCCACTTGTCGGTGGTCAGGTAGACGCCGCCCCGCCGAAGCGACCCTCTGGCCCGGCCGAACGGCAGCTTGCCGACCGCGTCGTACACCACGTCGTACTTGCGGCTGTCCTTCGTGAAGTCCTCGCGGTTGAGGTCGATCACCTCGTCCGCCCCGAGCGAGCGCACGAGCTCGACGTTCTTCGCGGCGACCGCCGTGACGTGGGCGCCGAAGTGGGCGGCGAGCTGGACCGCGGCGGTGCCGATCGAACCCGTCGCGCCGTACACGAGCACGAACTGGCCCGGCCCGACCCCGATCTTCCGGAGGCAGCCGAGGGCGTTGAGCGCGCCGTCGGGGACCGCGGCCGCCTGCTCGAATGTCATGCCGGCCGGCAGGTGCGCGATCAGGCCGTCGGCCTGGGCTCGAACGAACTCGGCGTGCGCGCCCAGGGTCCACTGGTTGAACCCGAAGACCTCGTCGCCCATCGCGAACCCCGTGACGGCCTCGCCGACGGCCTCGATCTCCCCCGCGAACTCGCTGCCGGGGATCCGGATCCTCGGGCGGCGCAGGCCGGCGAACAGCCGCCAGACGGCCTGGTCGGCGCCCCGCCGATGGCAGTCCGTGCGGTTGACGGTGGCGGCGCGGACGCGGACCAGGACCTGGTTGCGGCCGGGGACGGGCCGATCGACCACCGCGATCCGCAGGACCTCGGGCGGGCCATACCGGTCCTGGACCACGGCCTTCATCTTCATCGCGCCCCCCTCCGCGACGGGTCGGCCGGGGTGCTGGGCCCCCGGACGCCGCGCGGGCCCAACTCCCCGGAGGCGCCTATTGCCCGGCGGGCTCGGTCGCGGTGGGGTGCGCCTCGATCCACGACACGTCGAACGCCCGGTAGGAGTCGAGCGGCTCGCGCCGGCCGTCGGACACCCCGTAGAACTCGAACCACGCGCCCCTTCGCTCGTACCCGTCAGCGTGGACGGTCTTGCTCGCTTCGCGTCCCCTCGCGGGGGTGAGGCGGATCACGTACTCCCGCATCCGAGCTCTCCTCCTGGAATCCATCGCGCCGAACCCCGGCGCCGTTCAGGTTCCACGATCAGGGTTCGCCGGGCTCCGTGCAAGCGAATGCTCGTCCGGCGAGCCGTCGTTGACGGGATCAGGTCGTGAGGAGCGTCTTGATGGCGCGTCGTTCGTCCATGGCGCGGTACCCCTCCGCGACCTCGGCGAGCGGCAGCACCAGGTCGAACACCTTCCCCGGGTCGATCTCGCGGCTCCAGATGAGGTCGATCAGTTCGGGCAGGAACCGGCGAACCGGCGCCGGCCCCCCGTGCAGGTGCACGTGGGAGTAGAACAGCTCGTTGCCGGGGAGCTCGACGCCGGTGAGGACGCCCACGTACCCGAGATGTCCGCCCGGCCTGGTCGAACGGATGGCCTGCATCATCGACTCCTGGGTGCCGACCGCCTCGATCACCGAGTGTGCGCCGAGCCCGTCCGTGAGGTCCTTGATCCGTTCCACACCCTCGTCGCCGCGTTCCTCCACGACGTCGGTCGCGCCGAACTCGAGGGCGAGCCGCTGCCGCGACCCGTGGCGGCTCATCGCGATGACCCGTTCCGCTCCGAGGCGGCTCGCCGCCATCACGGCGAGCAGCCCAACCGCGCCGTCGCCGACCACCACGACGACCTTGCCGGGGCCCGCCTCGGCCGCCTCGGCGCCGAACCAGCCGGTGCCGAGCACGTCGGAGGCGGCGAGGAGGCTCGGGATCAGGTCGTCCGGCGGCAGCTCGGGCGTCGCCACGAGGGTGCCGTCGGCGAGGGGGACCCGGGCCAGCTCGGCCTGCGTCCCGATGGCGCCCATGGGCCGCTTGTCGACACACGCGCTCTGGTAGCCCGCCCGGCAGATCTCGCACGTGTTGTCCGAAGCGAAGAACGAACCGACCACGAACTGTCCGGGCTCGATGCTCCGGACCTCCGGCCCGACCTCCTCCACGATCCCCACGTACTCGTGCCCGACCGGCGAGGGCGCGTCGACGGGCGCGATGCCTCGGTAGGACCAGAGGTCCGAACCGCAGACGCACGTCGCGGGCAGCCGGATGATCGCGTCGGTCGGCTCGACGATCTCCGGGTCGTCCCGCTCCTCGAACCGGATGTCGCCGGGCCCGTACATGAGCGCTCCATGCATGATGCAGTCCTTCCGTTGGGGGGCGCCCGCAGCAACCGATCGTAGCCACGTTCGGCGAAGGCCTACGGGCCACGGGCGGCGTTCGGGCGCGTCCTTGGGACAGCGACCCCTCGTGGTCGCCGGACGGGACGCAGATCGCGTTCGACACCTCCTGGGACCAGGACGGAGTGCCACTCGACATCGCCGTCATGGACGCCGACGGATCCAACCCTCGACCGGTCACGCTCACGCCCGGCCGAAACGAGATCTCCCCGGCCTGGCAGCCCGTCCGGTAGCGACGCGAACGTTGCGGCAAACCTCGTAGGCTCACGCCGCCCGGGATTCGCCAGATCGAGCGGGGCCCCGACCCGCCGACACGGATGGGAGGACTCTCGGTGCCGACACCGGATCGCAGCCAGGCACTGGATCACGTCGTCGTCGTGATGTTCGAGAACCGCTCGTTCGACAACCTGCTCGGTCGCCTCTACGGGCCGGGCGAGGTGGCGTCGTTCGAGGGCGTCGTCGACAGGGAGCTCTCCAACCCGATCCCCGAGTGGGCGGAGGACGGCGCCGACCGAGGGGTGGTCCCCTACGGCGTCGCGACGAACATGAACACGCCGAACCCCGATCCCGGTGAGGAGTACCAGCACGTCAGCACCCAGCTCTTCGGGATCATCGATCCCGAGAGCAACCGCGGGATGCCGGTCGAGAAGATCACCGCCCCGTTCAACGCCCCCGAGCCCGGTCGCGTCCCGACGATGGACGGGTTCGTCGCCGACTACGTCAGCGCCTTCTGGGCCGAGACCGGGCGGCAGCCGACGTACGACGAGTACGCGCAGATCATGGCCGGATACACGCCCGACCAGGTCCCCGTCCTCTCCGGCCTGGCTCGGGGGTTCGCGACCTTCGACCACTGGTTCGCCGAGGTGCCGAGCCAGACGTTCACGAATCGATCCTTCTTCCACGCGGCCAGCGCATCCGGCTTCGTGGTCAACGCCCCCTACGGGAACTTCCCGGTCCACAACACGGCCGAGACGGTGTTCGAGCGGCTCGAAGCTGCCGGCCTCTCGTGGCGCGTGTACGTGGACGCCGGGAGCCGGCTGCCGTTCACCGGCCTGATCCATGCCTCACGCCTCCGCGACCGCTTCGCCACGAACTTCGTCAGCACGGATCGGTTCTTCGAAGATGCCGAACGGGGGGAGCTTCCGACCTACTCGTTCATCGAGCCGAACCTGTGGCACGGCCACAACGACATGCACCCGCCGATCGGGGCCCTCATGCCCGGGATCGCCATCGACGCGCCGTCGTCGATCCTCGGCGGCGAGGCGCTGCTGGCGAAGGTCTACGACGCGGTCCGCTCGTCGTCGTCGTCCGAGGGCTCGAACGTCTTCAACACGTTGCTGATGGTCAACTTCGACGAACACGGTGGGACCTACGACCATGTTCCGCCGCCGAGCGCCACGCCGCCGGACCCGGCCGCCCCGGCCGGGCAGATGGGGTTCACCTTCGACCGGCACGGTGTCCGTCTTCCCGCGATCGCGATCTCGCCGTGGATCCCAGAGCGGACGGTCGTGAACGGGGTCCACCACCACACGTCGGTGATCCGCACGCTGCGGGAGCGATGGAACCTCGGCTCGCCGTTGACCCGGCGCGATGCCGACGCGCCCGACCTCGCGCCGGTGCTCGGCCTCGACGTGCCGCGAGACCCGGCCGACTGGCCCGACGTGGTCGCCCAGGAGGTCCCGGAGTTCGACGAGAGCCTCGTGCCGCTCGACGCGCCGCTCTCGCCCCTGGCCGCGGCGGCGTTCCAGGGGTACCTGGCGCTCATGCAGGCCCTGGGGGTCGCCGTCCCGGCGATCGAAGCGGGGGCGCAGCTGCTGGGTGGCGCGGCGCTGGAGATCGTCCACGACGTCGCGGGCGACCTCTTTCCGGCGTTGCGGTCGCCGCAGGGCGGCGGTCCCCCTGCGTGACGCGACCCGAGGTGCCCCTGGCAGGAGCCTGGAAGGAAGTGGATCCTCATGACCGAACGGAAGGTCTGGCTCGTCACGGGCGCCGGCCGCGGTATGGGCGTCGACATCGCGAAGGCAGCCCTGGCCGCGGGTGACGCGGTCGTCGCCACCGGACGCAACCCCGAGCGAGTCGGCGCTGCGCTCGGCGCGCACGACGACCTCCTGGTCGCCAGGCTCGATGTCACCAGCCTTGACGAGGCCAAGGACGCCGCGCGCCTGGCCGTCGACCGGTTCGGCCGGATCGACGTGCTGGTCAACAACGCGGGCAACTTCTACGCCGGGTTCTTCGAGGAGATCAGCCCGGCGGACTTCCGGGCGCAGGTCGAGACCACCCTGTTCGGCCCGATGAACGTCACCCGTGCCGTACTCCCGGTCATGCGTGCCCAACGCTCCGGCCTCGTCGTCGCGATCTCCTCGACCGCCGGCATCGTTGGCCAGGAATTCTGCACCGCGTACGCTGCGTCCAAGTTCGGGGTGGAGGGCTGGATCGAGTCGCTGACGCCCGAGGTGGCGCCGTTCGGCATCCGCACGATGCTCGTCGAGCCGGGCTTCTTTCGCACCGAGCTGCTCACGCCGGAGTCGACCAACTACGCCGAATCCTCGATCGATGACTACGCCGATCGCACCGAGCAGACCGTCACTGCCTGGAAGGCGATGAACGGCCGACAGGGAGGTGACCCCGCCAAGCTCGCCAAGGCGCTGGTCGAGCTCTCGAGGCAGGCCGAGCCGCCGCTGCGCTTCGTTGCCGGAGCCGACGCGGTCGCCACGGTCGAGCAGAAGGCCAATGATCTCCTGGCACAGGTGGACGCCGATCGCGAGATGTCCGCCAACCTGGCCCACGACGAGGCCTGATCCGCGGCATAGCGAGGACGCCGGGCGGGAACGTTGAGGCCATCACGATGAGCGCACCAACGACGACGATTGCCCTCAACAACGGCGCGGAGATTCCCGCCGTCGGGCTCGGCGTCTTCCAGACGCCACCCGACGAGACCCGCGACGCCGTCCGCGCCGCACTCGCCGCGGGGTACCGGCACATCGACACCGCGGCGGCCTACGGCAACGAGCGCGAGGTCGGCGAGGCGGTGCACGGCTCGGACCTGGACCGGTCGGAGGTCTTCCTGGAGACCAAGATCTGGATCAGCGACTACGGATACGACGAGACGTTGCACGGGTTCGACAAGAGTGCCCGGAAGCTCGGGGTCGACCGGATCGACCTGCTGATCCTGCACCAGGCCCTGCCGTCGGCCTTCGACCGAACCCTGGAGGCCTACCGCGCCCTGGAGACCCTGCTCGCCGACGGCAGGGTCCGCGCCATCGGGGTCAGCAACTTCATGGTGGAGCACCTGACGGCGCTGCTCGACCGCGCCGAGGTCGTGCCGGCCGTCAACCAGATCGAGGTGCATCCGTACTTCGCGCAGCGGGAGGTCCAGGCGTTCGATGCCGAACACGGCATCCTCACGCAGGCGTGGTCTCCCATCGGCGGGATTACCTTCTACCGCGACGGTCAGCACAGCAGCACCCTCGACGATCCCGTCATCGGCGACATCGCTGCAGCCCACGGCAAGACCGCCGCTCAGGTGATGCTGCGCTGGGGACTCCAGCAGGGACGATCGGTCATTCCGAAGTCCACCAATCCCAGCCGCATCGCCGAGAACATCGATGTGTTCGACTTCGAGCTGTCCGGCGACGAGATGGCCGCGATCGACGGCCTGGACACCGGGCGTCGCGGCGGCCCCGAGCCGGACACGATCACACTGGAGACCTTCGGTCGCCAGATCCCCGAGGCCTGAGGGCTTGCTCCGCTGACGACGGGTCTTCGCCGACGGGCGGCGAGCGCGAGACCGCGACAGTTCGAGCAACGGCCGGTGTGTGGCCGTCGGCGACGCCGGAGACTGGGCAGCCGGGTTAGGAGGGGAGGCTGCGTGGCAGACCCAAGCCGGGCAGCACGCTCGTCTCGAAGCGCGTGAGTCTCGCGACTCGCTCGCCTGCGAACGTCACGACGACAAGTCCGACGGCGCGGAAGATGCCGT
>DATLUW010000925.1:0-7372 GCA_035577825.1 Actinomycetota bacterium
GCACTCCGCCTCGGCGAGCGAGCCCAGACCGCGCGAGGGGTCGCCGAGGATCGCGACCCGCGTCATGCCCTCGGGGTACGCGTCGGTGATGTTGGTGACGACGCCGGCCACGATCGACGCCCCGTTCTCGCCGGGCGGGCGCTCGACCGGAACCAGCCGGGTCTCCGAGTCGTCGAGGTCGTGTTCGACGAATGTCCCCGGCGGGAACGGACCCCCGGCGCCCTCGTCCCCGGGCGCCAGCATCGACATCAGCTCGTAGGGGTAGACGAGGCCGCGCTGCCGGGCCTGGACCACTTTCTGCCAGTACGGGGAGAGCGGCCGGATGGGCCGGTCGGAGGGCTCGTCGAACCGCAGCGTCAGCCCCCGACCGGCGGGGTTCGAGATGTGCATGACGCGGTCGCGGATCTCGCCGGTGACCGGATCGCGGAGGCTCCCCCGCACGAGCACCTTCTGCAGGCCGAGGTCCTCGGTGAGCGGCGCCATGCGGGTGATCAGCCGGAACAGCTCGTCGGGCCCGAGGTCGATGACCGGGCGGACGTGGAGCAGGACGCGGTTCCACTGCACGCGGCGGTTGGCCGGGCGGTGGGACTGGTACAGCCGGATGGCGGCGAGCGCCTCGGTGAACATCCGTTCCAGCAGCGGCAGCCGGGCGACGCGCCCGTCGTCGTCGAGCACCGGCGTCAGGTCGCGGACCTCGGTGAGGCACACGAGGCGTTCGTCCTTGGGGTTCTCCTTGCCGACCGCCCGGAACAGGTAGACATCCTCGACGCTCGGGAGCCGTTCGATGTCGAACGCCGCGAGGCGCCACAGGTCGAGCCGCTTGCCCATCATCGGGTGCAGGCCGCGGTACAGGCGATCCTCGGCGAACGGCTCGCCGGCGGCCGGCTGGCGGAACGTGAAGTGCTCCTCCCGGGCCGCGTGGAGGTCCTGGCGGGGGCCGCACATGGTGGCGACGGCCCGCCGGACACGCCGGGCCGGCATCGCGGCGTCGAGCCCGGCGCGCAGGCGTTCCTCCAGCTGCGCGGCCGGCGGCAGGGCGTCCGTCGCGAGCAGGAAGTAGTCGGTGAGCACGTCGCCGTCGGGCAGCGCGTCCGCGCGGCGGGCGAGGGCGGCGGCGAGCGCGGGGAGGTCGTCGAGCGTCCCGGCCGCGGCGAGCAGGTGCACCGTCGTTCCCTCGTGGGGATACGCCGTCATCGCGACCGGCCGCCCGTCGTCGTGGTGGATCGCCACCTCGCCCAGCTCGCGGATCCGGTAATACCGCCGGATCAGCGCCTCGAGCACCGCCCCGTCGACCGGCGGAGCGGCGGCGAGCGCGGTCGGGACCAGGATGGCCCGCAGGGGCAGCGAGACGTTCACGAGCAGGTCGATCCGGCGCTTGCGGTGGCGGTCGGGCGCGAGCGCGAGGCCGACCAGGGTTCGCTGGACGGCGTCGTACTGCCGGTCGAACGCCTGCTCGATGAGCGGCTGGTCGAACCACCGGTGCAGGACCTCGTGCGCCAGGTCGGCGATCGCCGGGTGCACGCCGCGCGCGGCCGCGGCGACCCGGTCGAGCAGCTCGCGCGCTCCGGGTCCCGCCACCCCCCGGAGGACCTCGGAGTGCTCGAGCCAGCGGTCGAGGATCGCCACGAGCGCGGGCACCTGCAGCGACGCCCGGGCGTTCGAACGGGCGATCCGGTACAGGGCGATCTGGAGCTCGGGCGAGGGGTCGAGCGAGCGCACGCCGTGCCGGGCGAGCGCGCGCCGGAGGTCGTCCACGAACGTGGCCGGAAGCAAGGCCTCGTTCGCATCGAGCGTCCTGAGGTAGACCGAGAACGGGTCGGCGGGCGCAGGGACGAACTCCGCGTCCGGTCCGGTCGGCCGCCGGGCGGCCGCCACCGCGGTCACGTCCGCGAAGGTCCCGAGGAGCTCCTCCTCCGTGCGGAGGACGTCGGCGTCCCCGGCCGGGAGCGCCGCGGCGGTCCTCGCGAGTGCGACGGCGAGCTCGCCGGCCGCGGCCGGGTCGGCGTCGAACCCCAGCACCAGCCGTCGGAGCCGCCCGGCGGCGAGGCGGAACGCGACCCCGTCCGACGCGTCGGGGAAGGCGGCGATGACGTAGCGGTCGAACCGCGCCGGGGGGAGGTCGGCGGGCGGCTCGTCGTCCACGTCGATCCGGACGAGCGGCTCCCCGGCGCCCACCTGGACGTTCTTCCCGACCACGCTCCGAACCGTTCCCGCGGCGGACGCGGTCAGGGTCATCTCCATCTTCATGGCTTCCAGCACGACGAGACTGTCGCCGGCGGCCACCCGGTCGCCCTCGGCGACGTGGACGTCGACGACGACGGCCGGGCCCGGCGAGGCCGTCACGGAGCCGGCGACCTGCCCCACCCGCTCGAGGACGCCGTCGACCTCCACAACGTGCGCTTCGTCGCGACGGACCTCGACGACGTCGTGCGGCCCGTCTGGCAGCGTCAGGCGTCGTTCGAACGGGCCGGTCGGCCGGACCTCGACCCGGACGTCCTGCCCTTCGACCTCCACGACGTACTCCGCCGGACCCACGTGAAGGACGCGGAACCGATAGTCGTGAGCACCGCGCCGGATCTCGACCACGTCGATCTGGTCGTCGCCGACGTCGGCCCGGCCCCGAGCCGCGGTGGTCACGAAGTGGGCCCACCTGCGGTCGTCCCGCTCGTCGTGCGCGGCGATCGCGGCGTCGATCAGCGCGACCTCGCCGCCGCCGTCGGGCCGTCCATGCGGTTCGTCGTCGTGGAGGAGGTGCAAGAGGGCCGAACGGTCGGTGGGGCCGCCCGAGGTCACGACCGCGGTCTGGGAGACGGCGGCGTGCAGGAGGGCTCGAGCCTCGGCGCGGCCGTTCGCCTCGGCGGTGAGCACCGCGACGATCGCGCCCTCGCCGCCCTCCGGCGCCACGGCGTCGCCGACCGCGGCGCCGGGGTCGAGGCGGATGCCCGGGCCGGCGCCGAGCCGGAGTGCCCGCACCTCGCCGGTTGCCGGCCGGAAGGCGTGGAGCGGATCCTCCGCGCGGATCACGGCGGCGACGGCCGCCGGCCCGGTTCCGATCCCGCCGGTGGGTGACCGGTCGAGCCGGGGGCCGGCAGCGGACGGGTCGAACCCGGGCCGCGCCGACGACCCGCCGAGCCCGAGGCCCGCGTCGAGCTGCGCCGCCACCGCGTCGAACCCGCAGGCCACCTCCGCCGCGGCGAACCACGGCGGGATGCCCGGCGTCGCCGACACGAGCGCCGCGCCGGCGCCGTCGAGCACGAGCCGAAGCGTCACGCCCCCCTGGGCGTTGACCGTCCCGAAACGCGCGCCGAGCGCGGCGCGCAGCGCGACGGCGGCGCGACCGAGCTCGGCCTCCGCCTCGTCCGCAAGCCCCGCCGGTGCCTCCGCGAGCACCACGCGACCGTCCGGGCGCAGGACGAGCCGCGTGACCCCCAGGACGGCCGGGACCATGTCGTCGCCCGCGATCGTCGCCACCTCGACGACGGCGGCGTCGGGAGGCGTCTCCGGCGCGAGCTCGAGGCCGGCCATGCCCGAGCACCCGGCCGTGTCGCGGAGCGCCCGGAGGACATCGGCGGACGGCCCGGCGGTTCGAACGCCGATCTCCGCGCACGCCTCGGCGAGCGCGATCGCGTGGTCCCAGCCGCCCCAGCCGGCCCACAGCGCGTCGGGCGGGTCGGCGGCGAGGGCGTCACGGACCGCGGCGATCCCATCCACCGACCACACGTCGGCGTCGACCACGACGGCCCCGGGAACACGCCTCGCGGCGATCCCCGGCGGCGCCCCCGTACCGCGCACGACGACCGGGACCAGCCCGCGCGCCGCCCCGGCGACGCGCGAGGCGATCGGTTCCCGTTCGAGGATCGCGATCCGCCCCGGGCCTCCCCCCGTCGCGCTCACGCCCTCATCCCACCACGTTTGCGGCGCTCAGACGAGCCCCGACCGCAGCGCCTCGATCGCCGCGGGGTCGAGGGCGCCGGGCAGCTCCACCGTCCGGTAGCCCTCGAGCGCCACGATCACGGCTCCGACCGCGTCGACCACCTCCGCGTCGAACGCGTCACCCGCAGGCCGGACGACCGCGCAGATCGGTTCGACCGCGCCGGCCGCGTCGCCCACGATGCGAACCCGTCCGACCTCGGCCGGCAGCCCGAACCGTTCGCGGGCGCAGATCTCCCACATCCCCGCCGTCTGGAAGCAGAGCTCGATCAGGCGGGGCGAGGCGACCAGCGGCGCGCCTTCCGGCGCGTGGTTCGGCGGCAGCCCCTCGCGGAGCAGGCCGATCGCGGGGTCCTCCGGCCAGGCGCGGTCGAGCACCTGGTAGGCGGGACCGTGGAAGTACACGTCGTAGATCGCGTCCCGCCCCGCTGCGCCGCCGGACGGCTCCGGCACCTCGGCCCGCTCCGGTGCCGCGGGCTCCGCGGCGAGCACGACGCGCGCGGAGAAGTGCACGGTGGCCTGGGGCTCGTCGCGGCCCGGCAGGGGGCGGAACCCGATCAGCCGGCAGTCGGCGACGACCTCCGCACCGCGCGGGTGGAACGTCGCCTCGACGGTCACGGTCCGGGCCTCGTCGCGGTAGCACTTGAGCGGCGCCCGGAAGGCGACGTCCTCGACCGCGACCACGTGCCACCCGGGCAGCGCCCGCGAGGCGACCTCGGCGAAGGTCTCGATGCCCATCACGCCGGGCATCACCGGAGTGCCGTCGATGCGGTGGTCCTCCAGGAACGGCTGCCGCGACGGGTGGAGCTCGACCTGAACGCGGAGCCCCTCGTAGATCCCCATCGTCGTGACGGTGCCGGCGACCGGGCCGCTCTCCCCGGCGAACGCCTCGGGGTCGATCCCGCCGCGTTCGGCCCATTCCTGGAGCATGAGCCCGAGCCGCCCGCCGACGACGAGCTCGCCGCGGAACGCGCTGCCGACCAGCTCGCGGCGGATGTAGGGCACGCCCACCTCGGGCGGCAGCATGTCGATGCCGGCCGCCTCCATCATCTTCGGGATCGAACCCCGGGTGGCCATCCCGATCCCCGCCCAGGCCGACCAGTCGATCGCGATACCGCGTGTCCCGGGACGGGTCCGGCGGAGGTTGGAGATGCCGGCGCCCAGCAGGCCGTTGGCCGCGCTGTAGTCGGTTTGCCCGCCGTTGCCGAACCGCCCGGCCACCGAGCAGAACGCCACCACGGCGCCGATCGGCACGCCGTCGAGCGCGTGGAGCAGGTTGGCCCAGCCGTTCGACTTGACGTCGAACACCAGGTCGAACTCCCGCTGCTCCTTGTCCGGCAGGAACCGGCTGATCTCCAGGCCGGCCGCGTGCAGGACCACGTCGACGCGGTCGTGCTCGGCGCGGATCTTCGCGACGGCCGCGCCGACCGCCTCGGGGTCGGTCAGGTCGACCCGGTGGTAGGTGGCGTCGCCGCCGGCCTCGCGCACCGCCCGCATGGCGGACAGGGCCGCGTACCCGCGCTCCAGCCCGCCCAGCTGGCGTTCGATCAGGACCGGCGTCGGGCGCTCGCCGGCGGCCTTGGCGCGCTCCATCAGCACGCGCTTCGCGACCTCACGGCCCTCGCCGAACGCGGCGAGGTCGGGGTCGTCGGGATTCGGTTCGGCCGCGAGGTCCAGCAGGTGGAACGATCCCCCGGTCGCCCTGGCGAGGTCGGTCACGATCTCCGACACGATGCTGCCGGCCGCCCCGGTCACGACGAACACCGACCCGGGACCGAGCGGCAGGCCGTCGGCCGGCTCACCGAGCGGCCGCTCGTCGAGCCCGACCGCCCAGCGGAGCCCGCCGTGGTGCCCGACCTCGACCGAGCCGGGATCACGCAGGGTTTCCTCGATGAGCGCCTCGGCCACCTGCGCGGCGGACGCGTCGCCGTCGGCGTCGACCACCTTGACGGTCGCGTGTTCGCGTTCGCGGTGCAGGGCCTTGGTGAACCCGACGACCGCGCCCGGGATCGCCGAGAGCGCGCCGTCGTCGTCCATGCCCAGGAACCCGCCCATCCGGGTCCCCGAGACCAGGAACGTTCCCGGTTCCGCGAGCCGCTCGTACATCGCGCGGGCGGTCACCGCGAGGAGCTTCACGCGAACCCGCAGCGCCTCGCGCCAGGCGTCGGGCTCGAACCGCTCGGCGTCCTCGTCGCGGTCGAGCGCCGGCAGCCAGTACAGGCCGGTCGCGGGGCCCCCGGCGAGCCACGCGGCCAGCGTGGCCTCGAGCTCGGCCTGCTCGGGCCGTTCGTCGATGACGAACACGTCCGCGCCGCGCTCCTCGAGCAGCCGGGTGAGCTCCTTGGCCACCCCGCCGCCGTCGGCCATCACGGCGATCCGGGACCCGGCGCCGATCTCGACCCCGGTCGGGACGCACGCGTCGAGGGCCGGCCGGAGGACCGGAACCGCCACCCGCCGGGGCACCCCGTTCGCGCCGTCGATGCCGTCGAACAGGTGCTCGGCGATCGGGGCGACGTCCTGTGGTTCCTCCGCGGGCTCGGTCGTCGCGACCGCCAGCGTGGCGCCCTTCGGCGTCCGGTCCATGACGAACCCGACCACATGGTTGAGGGTCGGGAAGTCCCGGAGCTTCAGCGACTCGTCCTTGGGGATGTCGTAGCGGCCCCGGATGGCGACGAAGATCTCCGCCTGCTTCACGGTGTCGACGCCGAGGTCGGCCTCGAGGTCCAGCTCGGGGTCGAGCATGTCGGTCGGATAGCCCGTCTGCTCGGCGACGAGCTCCATGACCACCTGACGAACCTCGTCCTCGTCGAGTGCGGCTGCCGCGGCCACCGGCGCCTCCACGAGAAGGGGCTCGGCGATCGCCGGTTCCTGGACCTCATTGACGGCCTTCGGTTCCGCGACGAGCGGTTCGGGTTCGATCGGCGGCGAGGCTGCCGGGGCACCGCCCGGCGCGCGGTCCAGGACGAACCCGACCACGTGGTTCAGCGTCGGGAAGTCACGGAGCTTCAGCGACTCGTCCTTCGGGATGTCGTAGCGGCCACGGATGGCCACGAAGATCTCGGCCTGCTTGACCGTGTCGACGCCCAGGTCGGCTTCGAGGTCCAGCTCGGGGTCGAGCATGTCGGTGGGGTAGCCGGTCTGCTCGGCCACCAGCTCCATGACCACTTCGCGAACCTCGTTCTCGTCGAGCGCTCCGGCGGCCGTCGCGGCGACGACCTCCGGAACCGCGACCGTCACGGAGGCGGGAGCGGGTTCGGGCTGGATGGCGACCGGTTCGGCGGGAATGGCCGACACGGCCGTTCCACCCGGCGCGCGGTCCATGACGAACCCGACGACGTGGTTCAGCGTGGGGAAGTCCCGGAGCTTCAGCGACTCGTCCTTGGGGATGTCGTAGCGGCCCCGGATGGCCACGAAGATCTCGGCCTGCTTGACCGTGTCGACG
>DATLUW010000926.1:0-2346 GCA_035577825.1 Actinomycetota bacterium
GGGATCGTGAAGCGCAGCACCCTGCCCAGGAACCCCGGGCGCGCGCGTTCCTCGTTCGGTGCGAGCGCCAGGAAGAACGACGGGATCCCGATGGTGAGCGCGCCGATCAGCGTGAGGTGGCGGGGGAGGAACGGGAACGCCAGCCCGACCACGCCGACGCCGATCGCGAGCAGCATCGCGTAGACGGTCTTCGTCACGTAGAGGTTCGAGGTTCGTTCGATGTTGCCGAGCACGCGGCGGCCTTCGCCGACCACGCTGGGGAGCGCGTCGAAGGTCGAGTCCAGGAGCACGAGCTGGGCGACCGCGCGGCTGGCCTCGGCGCCGGAGCCCATGGCGATCCCGAGGTCGGCGTCCTTCAAGGCGAGCACGTCGTTCACGCCGTCGCCGGTCATCGCGACCACGTGCCCCTTCGACTGCAGGGCCTTGACCATGCCGCGCTTCTGCTGGGGAGTGACCCGGCCGAAGATCGAGTGCTCGTCGAGCGCGGCGGCCAGGGAGGTCTCGTCGTCGGGGAGCTCCCGCGCGTCGACGGGGTTCTCCGCGCCCTTGGCGCCGAGGCGGCCGGCGACGGCCGCGACGGTCTGGGGGTGGTCGCCGGACAGGACCTTCACCTCGACGCCCTGGCGCTCGAAATAGTCGAGCGTCTGCGCGGCGTCCTCCCGGACCCTGTCGCCGAGTACCACGATGGCGACGGGCTGGAGGCCGGTCGGGCGCTGTTCGCCGTCCAGGGCCGCCTCCGTGTGCGAGAGCAGGACCACCCGCCGCCCGGCTTCCGCGAGCTCCGAGGTCTTCTCGGCCGCCTGCCGGTCGAGGCCGCCGCTCGCGCCGCTCGCGAGGAGGACGTCGGGTGCGCCCAACACCCAGGTTCCCTGTTCGCCGAAGGAGGCGGCGCTCCACTTGCGCGCCGACGAGAACGGCACGGTCGCGCGGGCTCCCCACCCGCCGGTCTCGGTGAAGCGCTGCCCGATGGCGAGAAGGGTGGCGTTCGGATGGGGATCGGAGGCGGCCAGCGCGCCCAGGGCGACGTCGTAGGGTTGGGCGGGGTCGAGCGGCATCGCGTCCTCGACGACCAGCCGGCCCTCGGTCAGGGTTCCCGTCTTGTCGATGCACAGCACGTCCACCCGTGCGAGGACCTCGACCGCGGGCAGCTCCTGGACGAGGACCCGCTTGCGTGCCAGGCGCGTCACCCCGACGGCGAACGCGATGCTGGTCAGCAGGATCAGGCCCTCGGGCACCATGGCCACGGTTCCGGCGACCGAGCCCCGGATCGCCTCGACGAACCCGATGTTCGAACGGAGCTGGCTGACCACCAGCAGGATCGCCGTCGGCACGATCACCCAGGTCACGATGCGCAGGATCTTGTCGATCCCGGCCCGGAGCTCCGAGGTGGTGAGTGTGAACCGCCGGGCGTCCTCGGCGACCTTGGCCGCATAGGCCTCCCGGCCGACGCGCGTCGCACGGAACCTGCCGCTCCCCGCCGCCGCGAAGCTCCCGGAGAGCACCTCGTCGCCTGGCTGCTTCAGAACCGGCTCGGACTCGCCGGAGAGCAGGGACTCGTCGACCTCGAGGCCTCTCGTGTCGAGGACGACCCCGTCGACGACCACCTGGTCGCCGGGCTGCAGCTCGAGCACGTCGTCCATGACGACCGAGGAGACCGGGATCTCCTGGGGTGAGCCCCCGCGGACGACCCTGGCCTTCGGCGCCGTCAGGACCGAGAGCCGGTCGAGGGTTCGCTTCGCGCGGAGCTCCTGGATGATGCCGATCAGGGTGTTCGCCACGAGGACGAACCCGAACAGCGCGTCCTGGTACGGGCCGACGATGAGGATCACGACGAGCATCGAGCCGAGCAGGGCGTTGAACCGGGTGACGACGTTCGCGCGGACGATCTCTCGGACCGTGCGCGACGAACGGGGCGGGACGTTGTTCACCTGGCCGGCGGCGACGCGCTCCCGCACCTGCTGTTCGGTGAGCCCGACCGCGGCCGTGGAGGGGGCGTCGGTCTGCACGGCCTCCACAGCCTAGCCCGGCCGCGGCGGGCGTCGGCACCCAGTCGGCCCGGCGTCTGCCCGGCGTGGGACCGGGTGCCTCGGTGCGCCGAGGTTCGGCGGGAGGCCCGGCGGTACACTGACCGGTCGCGCCGGCCCGCGGGCCGGCGGTCACCCGGGCGGGGTGGCCGAGTGGTTAGGCACAGGTCTGCAAAACCTGCTACACCGGTTCAATTCCGGTCCCCGCCTCGAAGCGTTCGGTTCGCCGGGTTGGCTCCCCGGCTCGGCGGCTAGACTGGGCGAACACCACGGGCGGTTAGCTCAGGGGGAGAGCGCTTCCCTGACACGGAAGAGGTCGGAG
>DATLUW010000927.1:0-2563 GCA_035577825.1 Actinomycetota bacterium
GAGCTGTTCGAACACCGCCCGGGGTGGGGCGGCGGCAAACGGAGCTACACGGCGCTCTACCTCGACGCGCTCTCCGAGGACCAGAACGCGGAGATGCTCACGCGGCTGCTCGGGTCGCGGGTGCCCGAGGGCCTCCGGCAGCTGGTGCTCGAGCGGAGCGAGGGGAACCCGCTGTTCACCGAGGAGATCGTTCGCTCGCTGATCGACCGGGGGATCCTGCGGACCCAGCACGCCGACTCGTGGGAGCTCGCCGCGGCCGTCGAGGACGTCGAACTGCCACGCTCGGTGCAGGGCGTGATCGCGTCCCGGCTCGACGCCCTCCCGCCGGACGAGAAACGCGCGCTGCAGGACGGCGCGGTGGTGGGGAGGGTGTTTTGGCTGGGGACCCTCGCCGCCCTGGCCGGATCCGGCCCGGACCCCGAGGACCACCGTTCGGTCGCCGGCCGGCTCCGCCTCAAGGAGATCCTCATCCCCCGCGAACCGTCGGCGTTCGCCGGGGATCCCGAGTTCGGGTTCCGCCACGTCCTCATCCGCGACGTCGCGTACGAGTCGCTGCCGAAGTCCGAACGCGCCGCGAAGCACGCCGCGGTGGCCGCGTGGTTCGAACAGGTGGCCGGTGAGCGCGCGACGGAGTTCGCGGAGCAGATCGCGACGCACCATGCCGAACGCCGCCGACACCTCGGGGAGGTCGGGGCGGCGGCGACGGAGCTCGAGGCGGCCGACCGCGACTTGTTGCGGTGGTCCGTCGCGGCGGCCGAACGGGCGAAGCGCCTCCGCGAGGCGACCGAGGGCGTCCGGTGGCTGGCGGCCGCGGTCGGCGCGGCCCGGTCGCTCGCGGGGCCGTCGGCGGAGCTCGCGGGCCAGCTCGAGGCGCTCGGCTGGGCCGAGATCGGCGCCGGGCTGATCGCCGACGGGACCGGTCACCTCCGGGAGGCGCTCGTGCTCCGCGAGGAGGAGGGCAGCGAGCTCGACGCAGGGCGTCTGCAGGGCCTGCTGGGGACGATCGCGTTCCAGAACGGGCAGCGGGAGGAGGCCATGGTGCTGATGGCATCGGCCTTTGCCCGTCTCCAGGCGCTCGGCGACAGCGCCGAGCTGGCGTTCGCGATGACGTTCATGACGATCGGGATCCTGTTCGCGGAGCGGCTGGAAGAGGCCGAGCCCCTGTTCCGTCGGGCGCTCGCCATGGCGGAGGCGGCCGTCCGGGACCCCGATGCCGGCTACATCGCAACGAACGCGCTCTCGCTCGTGCGCCTGTTCCTGGTGATGTGCCTGGTCTACATGGGCCGGTGGCGGGAGGCCGAGCCGATGGTGGAGGACCTCGAGTCGCTCGCGCGGAGCTCGGGCGACGTCGGGGTCTACTTCCGCGCCATGGGCATGAAGGTGCTGTACCTGCACGACGGCGAGCCCGAGCTCGACCTCGCGCGGATCGACCGGCTGCTCGAAGAGCAGCTCGACCTGGCCCGGAGGTCCGGACGGCTCGGCGACGCGATCTACACGATCGACGCGGCGAGCTGGATCAACCTGATCCACGGGCGGCTGGGCGCCGCGGAGGCGTTCGGCCGGGAGGCCCTCGAGTGGACCTCCCACGGCGCGGACGCGTTCCGGTCCGAGGCCATCCGCCGTCTCAGCTGGATCGCCCTCGTTCGGGGCCAGGTGGACGAGGCCGACCGGCTGGTGGCCGAGGCGGGCGACGTCCTCGCCAGCAGCCTGGGTGGGCTGGTCCGGCCCATCGTGCTGGCGGGGGTTGCCCGGGCCCGGGGCGACCTCGACACGGCCGCGACCATCCTCACCGACCGGGCGAAGGACGGGCCTGCCGGCGCCGCCCTCGACCAGTGGGAGCGGCTGTTCATCGAGGCGGTCGTCGTCCTGGCCGAGCTCGGCCGGTTGGACGAGGCGCGCGAGATGGCCGGGCGGATCCGCCGGCTCGCCGACATCCGCGCCCAGCTCGAACCGCTCGCGCTCTGGGCCGAGGGCGTGGTCGCGGACGACGACGAGGCCGCCGCGGCGGCGCTGGCCGAGGCGGTCGCCGGCCTCGAGGCCCGGGAGCAACCAGTCGACGCGGGTCGCTGTCTGATCGCGCTGGCCGCGGCCGAGGGGCGCCTCGGCCGGGATGCCGGGCCGACCCTCCGGCGGGCCCGCGAGACCCTCGCCGCGTGCGGCGCGGGCCTGTACCTGGCCGAGGCGGAGGCCGCGGCGGCCTCCCGACCCGGTTCCAGCCCGTCGTAGGACATGGTCCAAGCCCGTCGTCGGACGGGCTCCGAAGCGGAGCAACCGAAAAGACACAACAGGCCAGTGCGGCCTGGAAACACCGACCTCGCGGGCATAGCCTGCGCGCGGTCGTTCGTCGGGGAAAGGGGGTCCGAATGCACCGGGCTGGCCAGGGCGCTTCGACGTCTTCGAGGGGGTCGGTCTGATGTCGGTTCAGGACCCCGTCCACACCGATGAGCACGACGCCGCCGATCTCGAACGGTTCGGCTACCAGCAGGAGCTGAAGCGAACGCTCGGCGTCTTCAGCTCCTTCGCGGTCGCGTTCAGCTACATCTCGCCGTCGACCGGCATCTTC
>DATLUW010000928.1:0-5835 GCA_035577825.1 Actinomycetota bacterium
CGCCCTTCGCTCCGGGGGCGGGCCCCGTCCGGGCGAACACCAGCGCGAGCCCCGCCCACGTTCCCTGCGTGATGAACATCTTCGAGCCGCTGATCCGCCATCCGTCCGATCCGTCGCGCTCCGCGCGGGTCTCGAGGGACCCGGCGTCGGAGCCCGTGCCCGGCTCGGTCAGGCAGAAGCACCCCAGGGATTCGCCGCTCGCCAGCCGCGGCAGCCACTCCGAGCGCTGCTCGTCGGTCCCCCACTTCAGCACGGTCTTCGCCACGAGGCCGACGTTCACGCTGATCAGGCCCCGGACGCTCGAGTCGGCCTTGCCGATCTCCTCGATCACCAGGCAGTACGACAGGTTGTCGATCCCCATTCCCCCGTACTCCACCGGCAGCGGCCCCCCGAGGAACCCGAGGTCCGCGAGCTTCCCCACGATCGCGCGATCCATGCGCTCCGTGCGGTCCCAGTCCCGGGCGAAGGGCACGATCTCCCGCTCCGCGAACTCCCGCGCGGTCGCCCGGACCAGCTCCTGCTCCTCGGTGAGGGGGACGTCCATCAGCGTGGGGCCGGCCGGACGAGGTCCGCCGAGATGTCGCCGATCGTCCGGCAGCCGGCGATGGCCATCGCCACGTCGAGGTCCTGGGCCAGCAGGCGGAGCACCCGGCGGACGCCGTCCTCGCCACCGGCGGCGAGCCCCCAGAGAACCGGGCGGCCGACCATCACGGCGTTCGCGCCGAGCGCCAGCGCCTTCAGCACGTCCGATCCCCGCCGGACACCGCCGTCGAGGTACACCTCGCACGGCCCCGACGCGTCGACCACCTCGGGCAGGGCGTCGAGCGCCGCGATGGTCCCGTCGAGCTGGCGCCCGCCGTGGTTCGACACGGCGATGCCGTCGACCTCCACCTCGGCCGCGATCGCCGCGTCCTCGGCCGTGAGCACGCCCTTCAGGACGAGCGGCAGGTCGCACAGCGAACGCAGCCACTCCACGTCCTCCCAGGTGACCGAGGGATCCTGCATGGTCCGGACGTACGCCGCGAGCCCGGAGTCGCCCGGTTCGACCTCGGGGAGGAACCGGGCGCCGACGTTCGACAGCCCGACCCCCGGCGGCGAGGCGAAGCGGTTCCGGCTGTCGCGGTCGCGGATGCCGAGCACCGGCGTGTCGACGGTCAGCACCAGCCCCGAGTACCCGGCCGCGACCGCGCGTTCGACCAGGTCCTGGGTGAGGCCGCGGTCGCGGTGGACGTACAGCTGGAACCACCGGGGCGCCTCCGGCGCCGCGGCGGCGACCTCCTCGATCGTGGCCGACGCGATGGTCGAGAGCACCATCACCGTCCCGGCATCCGCGCACGCCCGGGCCGTGGCCAGCTCGCCCTCGCGTTCGGCCATCCGCTGCATCGCCGTCGGCGCGACGAGAATCGGGAACGCCACGGACGTCCCCAGCACGGTCGTCGACATGTCGCGATCGGACACGTCCACCAGGACGCGCGGCCGAAGGACCCACCGGTGGAACGCCTCGCGGTTCTCACGCAGGGTCCACTCCTCGCCGGAGCCGCCCGCGTAGTAGTCGAACGCCGATCGGGGCAGTCGCTCGCGGGCCATCGCCTCGTAGTCGTCGATCGAGACCGGCGGCGGCTTCCCGGCGGCGGCCGCTCCGGCCGCCGGGACGGCTCTGCCCGGCCGGGCCGCGGCATCCGGCTCGGGTGGGAGGATCGGCCCCTCGGGGGGCACCGGCGTTCCGGTCGGCTTCACTGGCGGATCAGCACCTCGAGGTCGCCCTCCTTCCTCGGCACCTGTACGGAGGTCACTCCCCTCGTCCGGGTGAACGTCATGTCCACGCGGGCGGCGCCCACCCGCATCCCCAGCACCTCGAACTGGTCGAGCCATTCGGGAAGGCTGGGGCGGTGCACGTACAGGGTTCGGTTCGGCGCGTCGGCGGTGATCCCTCCGTAGGACCGCATCATCAGGAGCGGCGTGCCGGTCGCCCACGCCTGCGGGCGGCAGGCCACCGGGTACTGCACCGGCTCGGGGACCTGGTCGCGCGAGAACCCGCAGAACAGCTCCGGGAACCGGGCCAGCGGGAAGTGCGCGCCGGCGAAGGACAGCTGGTCGATGACCCGCATGGCCTCGTGGTCGAACCCGTAGCGCTTCAGGCCGTGCGCGATCAGCGCGCAGTCGTGCGGCCACACGCTGCCGGTGTGGTAGCCGATCGGGTCGTACGCCCGCTGCCGGTCGGCGAGGGTTCGGATGCCGTACCCGGACGACAGCGCCGGCGAGAGCAGCTTGCGGGCGACGCGCGCTGCCTTGTCCTCGTCCACGATGGCCGACCACAGCGCGTGGCCGGGGTTCGACGTGATGGTCGGCACCTGGCGCTTGTCCCCGTCGAGCGCGAGGGCGTAGAAGCCCTCCTTCTCCATCCAGAACGCCCGGTTGAACCGGTCCTTGAGGTCGCCCGCCTCCTTCTCCAGGCGTTCGGCGAGGGCGTCGTCGCCCATCACCCGGGCGAGGTCGGCGGCCCGGAGCTTCGCGTTGAACACGTAGCCCTGCACCTCCACGAGCGCGATCGGCCCCTTCGCCTTGGTCCCGTCCGGGAACACCACCGCGTCGTGCGAGTCCTTCCAGCCCTGGTTGTCGAGCCCGAGCGGGGCGACCTTCTCGTACTCCACGAACCCGTCGCCGTCGCGGTCGCCGTACCGGTCGATCCACTCGAGGCACGCGAGCGCGTTCGGCCACAGGCGTTCGAGCGACGCGCGGTCGCCGGTCCACGCGTACGCCGACGCCAGCACCATGAGCCACAGGGGGGTCGAGTCGATCGCGCCGTAGTAGGGCGTGTGCGGGATCTCGCGCGTCCCCGCCATCTCCCCCACGCGCAGCTCGTGGAGGATCTTCCCGGGCTCCTCCTCGCGCTCGGGATCCTCCTCCCGCCCCTGGAACCTGGCCAGCTTGTCGAGCGTCGCCCACGACAGGTCGGTGTTCACCATCAGGCACTGGTAGGCGGTGATCAGCGAGTCCCGGCCGAACAGCGCCGAGTACCACGGGACGCCGGCGTCGATGAACGGGCGCCCCTCGTCGTCCTCGGACAGCAGCATCCGGAGGTCCAGCACGGCGCGATCGAGGAACGCCGACAGCTGGGAGTTCGAGGTGCGGAACCGCGTGCACCGCTTGCGCCAGTTCGTGTACTCCTGCTCGAGGCGCTCGCGGGCCTCCCGGATCGGGCGCCTCGGCGAACTCGCCTCGCCGACCGTCGGCTGGACCTCGACGACGATCTCCGCCTCGCCGCCGGCCGGCGTGGCGAGCTCGAACACCGCGCGCTCCGCGTCGAGCTCGTCCGGCTGCGGCGAGAACCGGATCGTCGTGGAGCGCCCGGCCCCGTCCAGGCCCCGGTACCCCAGTCGGACCTCATGCCGGCTGACATGCGCCGGCTGCGGCTGGCCGCGCCGCTCCCGGACCTGGCCGCGCACCTCGAAGATGTCGAGGAAGTCGGCCCCGAACCGCAGCTCCAAACGGAGCTCCCGGTCGGTGCGGCCGAAGTTCTGGACGTGGATCCGCTCCATCAACGTGTCGCCCAGCACGCGGTGGCGGGACAGGGCCAGGTTCTCCTTCACCACGTGCCCGTCCGGCCCCATGTGGCGGAACGGGTACGCGAGCTCCACGTCCTGCGCGTAGTTCCTGGCCACCGAGGAGTGCAGCACCAGCGGACGCAGGTCGGAGATCGACATCTCGTACAGCGACAGGAACCGCGTGTCGCGGTGGTACAGCCCGAGCGCCGCGGTGTTCCCCTCGGGGACGTCGCCGCGTTCGTCGCACAGCAGGAACGAGGACCCGTGCTTGATGACCTGGACGTCGCGGATGTCGACCACGAGCGCCGGCAGCGGGGCATCCTGCTGCTCCCCGGCCCGCGCGCCGTCCGGCTTCGCGGCCGCGTCGGCCTGCCCGGTGTCCGCCATCGGCGCCATCGTATGACGCACCGGCCGGCGGCTACTCGACGACCGCCTCCGGCACCGTCCGCCGCCGCCCCTGCGCCCGGATCGCGACGTAGATGCCGGCCAGCACGATCGCCCCGCCGACCACGACCGACCACGGCGGCGTCTCCCCGTAGAACGCGAGTGCGAGGAGCGTGGCGCCCACCGGTTCGCCCATGATCGCGATCGCGACCACCGTGGGATCCATGAACCGGAGCAGGTAGTTGAAGACCGTGTGGCCCATGATCTGCGGTACCAGGGCCATGAGCAGGAACATCCACCAGGTCTTCGCCGGGAACCCGATGAGCTGCGACCCGCTGATCAGGACCACCGGCACCAGCAGCAGCGAGCACGTCGCGTACACCACGGTCACGTACGGCACGAGCGAGAGCTCCTGGCGGAGGTTCCGGCCGATCAGGAAGTAGCCGGCCGCGGCGACGGCGCCGCCGATGGCGAGCAGGTCGCCGAACGCCGCCCGGCCCGAGACCGCGATGTCGCCTCCGGTGATGATCAGCGCGCCGGCCAGCGCGAGGCCGATCCCCCCGAGTGTCCCGGCCTGCAGGCGTTCCCCGTACAGCACCCGCCCGCCGAGCGCGGTCCACACCGGCTGCGTGGTCACGAGCACGACGCTCGCCGCCACCGAGGTGTACTCGAGCGAGGGGATCCACAGCGCGAAGTGCGCCGCCAGCAGGGCCCCCGAGGCGAACGCCAGCCGGATCTGCCGCCGCGTCAGCGACCGCAGCTCGGCCCGGTGCCGCCCCAGCGCGAACGGCAGCAGGAGCAGGGTGGCGATCACGTTGCGGTACAGCGCGATCGTGAGCGGCGGCGCGTCCGCCTCCCGGATCAGCACCGCCGAGAACGACACGGCCACGACCCCCAGCACGAGCAGCGGCGCGTCGAGGCCGGCGGGGAGGGCCCGGGCCGGCGGGTGTCGCTCCGACATGGGGCAATTATCGTGAGGCGCGATGACCGATCCCCGGAGGGCGCGGTGGCACGCCTGACCGTGTTCGGCGCCGGCGCCATGGGCACGGCGCTCGCGATGCACTCGGCGCGGGCCGGGGTGGACACGGCGCTGTGGGCCACCCCCTTCGACGAACGCGCCCTCGAGGGCATCCGGGCGGGCGGCCGGCACCCCGGGCTCCCCGAGCATGTCCCGCCCGCGCTCGCCGTGCACGGCCCGGACGAGCTCGATCTCGCCGCGAAGGACGTGGAGATCGCCGTGCTCGCCGCCACGTCGGACACCGCCCGCAGCCTGGCCGGCATGGTGCGCGCCGTCGTGGCCGGGGCCCGGTTCGTCGTGTCGCTCGCGAAGGGCGTCGAGACCGACACCGGGGCGCGCGTCTCCGAGGTGATCGCCCGGGAGCTGCCGGGGTCGACGTTCGTGGCCGTCGCCGGGCCATGCCTGGCCGCCGAGCTCGCGACCGGTGCGCCCTCGACCGCGGTGTGGGCCTCGGCGTCGATGGACGACGCCCGGATGGCCGGGACCCCGCTCGTCACGCCCGCGATGCAGCTCGAGTTCACCGACGACGTGGCCGGGGTGGAATACTGCGCCGCCGCCAAGAACGTGGCCGCGATCGGCCTCGGCATCCTGGACGGGCTCGCCAAGCTCACCGACGAGTCCTTCCGCAACGCCAAGGCCGCGCTGTTCACGAAGTCCATCCGCGAGCTGTGCGACCTCGTCGAGGCCCTCGGCGGGCGACGGGAGACCGCCATGGGCCTCGCCGGCGTGGGCGACATCCACGTGACGGGGGCCGGAGGCCGCAACCGTCTGTACGGCGAGCTGATCGGCGAGGGCCAGGACCCCGTCGACGCCCGCGAGCACCTCGAGGCACGGGGCATGACGGTCGAGGGCGCCGCCTCGGCGGGAGACGTCCGCCGGATGGCCGCC
>DATLUW010000929.1:0-2787 GCA_035577825.1 Actinomycetota bacterium
GTCGGCCAGCCGCGCGGTCTTCCGGTCTATCTGGGCCGGAACGGTCTTCCACTGTATCTGGTCGGCGACCGGGCGGTCGGCGGTGGTGAACCTGCGCTCGAACTTCATGATCTCGACTCCAGTTAACGGCGCTTAGTATACCCTTGGCAGAAGCTTAAGTAAAACTTACGCGACCTCCCCCCACGATGGTCCGTGCTCCACCTTGACCCGCAGCGGCACCCGCATCTCGACGCAGGTCTCCATGATCCGCTTAAGCTCCGCCGCCGCCTCCGCGCCGCCTCGCGTCGGGGGGATCGACTGATCCAGCTCGTCGTGGGCCGTCAGGAGGAACGCGCCGAACCCCGCGGCCGAGGTCAGGCCCGCCTCGTGCGCGTCGACCATCGCCTTCTTCAGGATGTCGGCACCCGAGCCCTGGAGCTTGCGGTTGAGCGCCTTGTAGGAGTTCGCCAGCACGAGCTGGCTCCCCGCGTACTCGACCCGGGCTCGCTCGAGAGGCAGCGGCGGCACGTAGCCGGGCTTCCCCCGGCGGTTGCCCCGCGGCTCCCAGAACGGGAACCGGCACTTTCGGCCGAGGACCGTCTCGACGTAGCCCCGGCGGATGGCCCACTCAGCGGCCTTATGGTACGTCGCCTTGATGAACGGCAGCTCGCGCTCGACCTCCAGCCGGAACGCGGTCGCCTCGGGCGGGGGGCAGTTAAACGTCACGGCCATCTTGTCGTCGCCGGCCCCGTAGACGTACGAGAAGTTGAAGTTCTTAAGCCTCTTGCGCTTCTTCATGTCCTCCGGGTCGATCCGCATCCGCTCGGCGCCCCACTTGTGATAGTCGGTCGTCGGATCGTCGTTGTATTGAGCCCGAACCTCGGCCGACCCGGGACCGACGGCGAAGTTGGCGAGGAGCCGAAGCTCGACCTGGGACTCGTCCGCGCACTCCCAGACCTCACCCTCGTCCGGAAGGAACAGCCCGCGGATCTCGGTGGTAACGTCGAAGTCACCCGAGAACAGCAGGTGGTCGAACTCGGACTGCCGGGTTGGTATCTGCTGGAGATTCGAGTGGCTCGAGGACAGCCTCGCGATCGAACCCCGAAGCTTCCCGTTCTCGTCTTCCCCCTTAAGCTGGTTGAACTCGCAGTGCAACCGCCCGTCGGTGGTCAGGTGATCGAGCATCGAGTCCAACGTCAACGACACCAGCGTGGACACGCGGCGACAGGCGGCGATCGCGTTGACCGCCGCGTCCCCGGCGTTCTTCTCGAGGAACTCCTTGGTGACCGACCACTTCCCCTTGGGCGACCTCGGCACCGGCAGGCCCCGGTCGACGAGTGGCTGGCCCAGAGTGTCGGACGACGCCGGGTTCGCGCTCGGGCCGAGCAGGCGGTGGACCTCCCGCTCCCAGCGGCCCGCCTCGGCGAGCATCCGGTCGCGGACCTCGCTGATCCGGTCGGTCGGCGCGACCCGGACGCCGCGGAGCCGCATCGCGAGCAGCACCGGGATGAGCCGCCGCTCGAGGTCGTAGACCGAGAGCTGGCCGTCGGCTTCCAGCTTCCTGAGCTGCAGCGGTAGGATGCGCAGCGGCAGATCGACGTCACCCTCGCCGTACTCGCCGCAGTCCCCGCCGGCGAGCCGGTAGAGGTTCCCCTTCAGCTCGTTCCCGTCCCACCGGCGGAGAGCGGCGATCTCTCGGAGGCGACCCTCGACCTTCGACTCGTTAAGGTAATCCCGGGCCAGCGCGTCGAGCCCGTACCGGAACCGCCACTCGTCGATCACCGCCTCGGCCAGCTGAACGTCGTGGAACCCGCGGGCGGCCGGGAAGGTGATCCGCTGCTCGTGCGCGAGCGCCTCGAGGTCGTAGATCAGCTTCGCGCCGACGACCTCGCCGGTGAACGCGTTCAGCGCCCCCCGCGCGGCGCCCCACACGTTCCACTCGCAGTTCCCCCCGCCCTCGTGGGCGACCGGGTAATAGGCTCGTCGCCCGTCATCGGTCCCGACCGCCAGGCCGCAGATCCTGGCCCCGCGAAACGTCCCGGGGCCGAGCCGGTTGAGGTCCGGGTCCTTCCGCTCGACGTCGACGCTGATCCGGCCGACCCCCGTCAGGTCGAGGAACTCGGTCGGTGGAACCCACGCGCTCGGCCGAAGCACCGCCGGCGGCAGGTCCCGGAGGGGTCGAACGGCCTCGGGAAGGGTGCCGAACAGGAGGCTCATGCCTTGTCTCTCTCGTACAGCCCCGTCTCGCGAACGGCCTCCAGGCGATCCCGCGCCTCGGCGTCTTCCAGAATCTCATACCCGTTGTGCTTGATCGGCGGCCCACCGGCGCGCGCCCGGAAGCGAACGAGCACGGGGCCGACGTCGCGGGCCTCGAGCACCCTGCCGTTTCCGTAGAGGAGCTTCATTCCTTTATCCCCAGCAGGCGACGGATCTCCCCCGGTGTCTCCGCGACGAACTGGGACGCGGGAGCCCCGATGACGAAGATGCGCGAGCCGTGGGGGGCCGACTTGAAGAGAGAGATCGCGGAGGCGCGGACGTCGAGCTCGATGTGAGCCCCGTCCTCGTCCGTCTGGGTCAGCCTGATCCACTCGCTCACGACCCCTCCCCCAGGCACAGGTCCCACACGCGGTCGAAGGGCTCGGACCCCAGATCCGAGACGATCACGCAGGCGTAGTAGTGGTCCGGGTAGCCGTCGCGGCGCAGGATCTCGGAGACCCTACGGTAGACCTCCCGGACAGCCTCGTCGGTCACGTTGCCCTCCTACGAATCTCCGCGAGGCATCGCGCGCAGGCCCGGCAGTCGGCGAGC
>DATLUW010000930.1:0-2595 GCA_035577825.1 Actinomycetota bacterium
ACGCCAGCACCGACTGCACGACGAGGGCGTGGAGCGCGTCGCTGCGCAGGCCCTCGGCCGCCTCGCGGAGCAGCGTCTCGAGCCGCCGGTACGCGGACAGCGGCGGCGCCGGGAACGAGAACAGCGAGTGGCCGAGCTTCAGCTCGATGCGCTGCTGGAGCACCGACGGCTGAACGTTCAGGCTCCGCCTGACGAGGAGGTAGTTCACGACCAACAACAGCGCCCCCACCGCGAGGAAAAGCCCGCCGTACAGCAGCGTGAGCCGCAGGCGAACCGTCGGCCGGAAGTGGCGGCTGAGGCTCACAGCCGGCGCATCACAGGCGGTAGCCGGCGCCGATCACGGTCTCGATGACCGGGGGCTCGCCGAGCTTGCGGCGGAGGTTCATCACGGTCACCCGCACCACGTTGGTGAACGGGTCGACGTTCTCGTCCCAGACCCGTTCGAGCAGCTGCTCGGCGCTCACCACGCCGCCATCGGCCTCCATCAGGGCCTCCAGCACGGCGAACTCCTTGCGGGCGAGCTCGACCTCGCGGCCGCCGCGGGTCACGCGCCGCGTCGAGGGGTCGAGCACCAGGTCGCCACGCTCGAGGACCGGCGGCCGGGCGGCCCCGCTCCGACGGGCGAGCGCCCGCACCCGGGCCACGAGCTCCGGGAAAGCGAACGGCTTGCCGAGATAGTCGTCGGCGCCGATCGACAGGCCGCCGATCAGGTCCTCGATCCCGCCGGCCGCGGTCAGCATGAGCACGCGGGGCGGCTCCTCGCCGGCGACGATCGCCCGGCAGACGTCGTCGCCGTGCACGACGGGCAGGTCGCGGTCGAGCACCACCACGTCGTACGGGTGCACGTCCAGCTTGCTGAGGGCCACCTCACCGTCGCCGGCGACGTCGACCGCCATCCCCTCCTGCCGCAGCCCCCGGGCGACCGCCCCGGCGAGCAGCTCCTCGTCCTCCACCACGAGCACGCGCACTGTAGGCTCCCCAGTCAGGTACGGACCGGCCAGGGTACCCGGTCCGACAGCGGCCGAGAAGGCCGGCGTCGGGGGAGGCGTCGATGGGGGGACTGATCGTCGAATGCGCCCTGCTCGGCTTGGTGCTGACCGCGTCCAGCCCGATCGCCATCATGGGCGTGCTCGTCATGATGCCGTCGAAGCCGCACGGCATGCGAAGCGCGGCCGCGTTCGTGGCGGGTTGGGCCTGCGTCCTGCTCGCGATCGGACTCCTCGGCATCCTCGGCCCATCGGGCCTCGACTTCTCGAACGGCTCCACCGCGTCCACGGTGACGTTCGGACTGCAGCTGGGGCTGGGGATCGCGAGCCTCGGCTACGCGATCTTCCGGTACCGCCGGCTCCGGGCGCGCGGGGCGCCGCCGCCGCCGAAGTGGCTCGCGCGGGCGGGGACCGTGCCGCCCCTCGCCGCCTTCGGCCTGGGCGCGCTGCTCCCCTACTACGTGGTGGCGATCGCCTGCGTGACCGAGATCCTGAACGCGAACGTCAGCGTGGGAGGGGGCCTCGTCGCGTACCTCGCGTTCCTGCTGGTCACGACCGGCCTGCTCGCCTCCCCGCTGATCGTCGTCGCGACCTCCAGGGACCGCTCGCCTGAGCGGCTGGCCGCGATGCAGCACTGGCTCGACAGGAACAGCGGGATGCTCATCACGCTACTGGTCGCGCTGATCGGACTGCTGCTGATCACCCGGGGAGGGCTGGGCCTCCTGCAGTCCTGAAGACGGCGGCGAGTTGACGGGGACTTTATGCCCCGGATTGTTTGATCGCCGTTGCAGCCATCACTCGGCTCGTGGTTGCTCGTGCCCAAACGGAGCGAGCGTGGTTCGTGGACGGATCTTCATCGCAGTCGGACTGGTCGTCGGGTTGGTGCTGTTGCCCGCATGCGGTGGGGGCGGACCGAAAGGAACGGCGACCTGTGACGGGACGCCGCTCGACGCCGACGCCATGGACCTCCCCGCGGATTTCCCCATCCCCGACAAGGTCACGATCGACGCGACCGCCAAGCAGGGGGCGTCCCACACGTTCGACGGCTGGTTCGACGGCAGTCTGGAGGACGCGTACCACGCGTGGAAGGACGCCTTCGAGTCCGCCGGCTACACCGTGCTGTTCGACGAGCTCGAGGAACGAGATTCCGAGGTCTCGTACGCGAGCGCCGACAACACCTCGACCGGCCAGGTCGCGATGAAGTCGGACTGCGTGGAAGAGGGCAGAACGGACGTGCACATCACCAGCCGGCCCGCCTGACGGCGAGGCGCGGCGCGCCGGGTCCGGAAGCGGACGCCTGGACCCGGCGCACGCGCCTCTCGGTCAGCCCGGTTGGTGATGTGGCCGCCCTCGCGGCCCGGGTTCGTCGGAGCTCAGGCGGGGCAGAACCAGCGGTCGTCGCGCTCGACGTCCACGCCCGAGTCCGGCGGCCCGAACGGAGCCTTGAACGTGAACGCCTCCGGCGTCGGACCGCGGTGATCGAGTGCGTCCAGCCGGCGCTTGGCCTCGTCGACCGTCGGCGTGGTGCCCGCGCGGATCCACCACATCGCGAGGGACGGCGTCGTCAGCGGTTCGAACCATTCGCGGCGCCGCCGGAGCACCTGGAGGT
>DATLUW010000931.1:0-3939 GCA_035577825.1 Actinomycetota bacterium
GGGCGACGCGAAGGTTCCGTTCCCACACTGACTCAGGGCCCCCGCGGCCGCGTCCGTGAACGTCGTCGTGGCGGTGCCGGAGGTGGGCCCGGTCGCCGTGACGTCGTAGTCGGACACGAAAACGTTGGGGAGATTGAAGACGTCGGTGAAGTCGCCTGTCCCCGATGCGGTGACGTCGGCGACGTGCTGCCAAGTTTGACCGATCGTGTCGTTGACCACGATGTGGACCGGCTCGTTGGCCGCCCACCCCGCTCCGGTGAGGGTCACCTGCTGGCCCGGCTTGTAGTCGGCGAGGTCGCTCTGGATGGTGCCGGTCCCTGTAGTTGAAGCGTTCGCGATGGTCCCACCGACCAGGGCGACCATGAAGAGCGTGGCCACCGCGGCCGCGATCAGGCGGCCGGTGAGGCTCCGCGACCGCACTAGTCCCTTGCCGTTGAAGCGGGACACGAGATGCGACATCGTCTTCTCCCCTACGCAAAGAACCCGGCCGGGGCACGGCCGGGTTGTACGGATCCGGATACGAAACACGGCACGCCCCAGCGGACGTGCACCAATGGCGTAAGCTGAACGCCCTCGTCGCCCGAAGGTCGGCGGTGCTCCGCCGGACCTCGGTCGAGGGCCCTCCCCCTCGTTTTCATCTGTCTCCCCCATGCGGCCTAGGCCGCACTTGCGGTTTGGCAACGTAGCAGGGGACGAATCCGGCCGTCAAGGCCTTTACCAGCGAAAGGTCATGCGGTCGACGGGACCCCGAACTCGGCCCCCGCGCCTCCGATCCGGCGTCCCAGCTGGGTCTTGGCAAAGAGATTCCTGAACATCTCGCCGGGCCTTTGTGTCCAGTCCCCGCGCCGCTTACACTCGCGTTACATGGCCGCCGACAAACCGCGCTTGCGGAAGTTCCTCGACAGCACAAAGAGCTTGGAGCACCCGCTGCAGGCGCTGGAAGCCGTTCGCGAGTTGCGCAGGTACTTGTTGGATGTCGAGCGCGAGGCGCTCGGAGCCGCAAGGGACCAGCACGCGAGCGTGCAGGACATCGCCGACGCCCTCGGGATCACACGGCAGGCCGTGTACTACAAGCTCGGGCAGCGGGAAGTCGAGAGTTCGGAACGGACGTCGGAGCCGGACGTCATCGAGATCCCGGACGTGGAGCCGTCCGCATCGGCCGGCGAATCCACGCCACAACGGGAAGAGGCCATGGTCGGGCATCCACTGACGGTCGGACCGGCCACGGGCAGCACGACCGGGCCCGCCATCTCTTCGAAGCCGACGGGCATCGTCAAGGGCGTCTGACAGGGGCCAGGTCGCCGGATCGGCTCAGCTGGCCGCCGGCTCCGTCTCGCGCATTCGGCTCGGATCGATCCGGATGCCCGGACCCATCGTCGTCGACAGCGTGAGGCTCTTCACGTACTTGCCCTTGGCGGCGGACGGCTTCGCCCGGAGGACCTCCTCGACCACGGCCAGGTAGTTGTCGCGGAGCTGCTGCTCGTCGAACGACCGCTTCCCGATGATCAGGTGCAGGTTCCCCTGCCGGTCCGTTCGGTATTCGAGCTTGCCCGCCTTGATGTCCCGAACGGCCTTGCCGATGTCGGCCGTCACCGTGCCCGCCTTCGGGTTCGGCATGAGTCCCCGCGGACCGAGCACCCGCCCGGCCTTCCCGACCGCCGACATCATGTCGGGCGTCGCGACGGCCACGTCGAAGTCCATGTTCCCCTTCATGACCTCGTCGACCAGCTCCTCGCCGCCCACGACGTCCGCGCCCGCCTCGGTGGCTTCGCGCGCCTTGTCGCCCACCGCGAACACGCCGACGCGAACCGACTTGCCGGTGCCGTGTGGCAGCGACACGGTTCCGCGGACGATCTGGTCGGCCTTTCGGGGGTCGACCCCGAGGTTGAACGCCACCTCGACCGTCTCGTCGAACTTCGCCTCGGGGAGCTGCTTGAGCAGGGACAGCGCCTCGCCCGGGAGGTACGACCGATCCCGGTCGAACGTCGCCATCGCGTTGTCGTAGCGCTTGCCGCGATTCATGCCCCCACCTCCAGACCCATCGAACGGGCGGTGCCGGCGAGGATCTTCATGGCGGCCTCGACGTCGTTCGCGTTGAGGTCGACCATCTTCCGCTCGGCGATCTGGCGAAGTGCGTCCTGCGAGACGCGACCGACCTTCTTGCGGTTCGGCTCGCCCGAGCCGGACTCGATGCCGGCGGCCTGCTTCAGCAGCTCGGCGGCCGGGGGCTGCTTCGTGACGAACGAGAACGTGCGGTCCTCGTAGATCGTCATCTCGACCGGGATGACCTGGCCGGCGTACTGCTGGGTCTGCTCGTTGTACTGCCGGCAGAAGTCCATGATGTTGACCCCGTGCTGGCCGAGGGCCGTGCCCACTGGCGGGGCGGGGGTCGCCTGGCCGGCCTTGATCTGCAGCTTGACCAGGGCCATGACCTTCTTGCGGCTGCGTCTGGCAGCGCCTCCCATGTTCATCCACCTCCTGCGGTGCAAGCGGCCCGGGAACAGGCCTCCCGCGACATGATCGACCGACCGTCGAGCGACGGCCGGTCCATCCATGCTAGTGACGGTGCCGGCGAACGCCAACACGACTCAGGCCAAACGCTTCGGCGGGAACCCGGGGCGGGGCGTGGTGAACCCGATGCCCCACCGAGGGTCACCCGGGGCGGTCACGTATGGAACGCGATCACCGTGCCGTCGTCCGCCCCCGCGAACAGGCGCCCCGCGGCGACGGCCACCGGCGTGGCGTACGTCTGCGCTCCCGTTCCGAACGTCGGCGACGAGGTCAGCGGATCTCCGGTGTCCGCATCGTAGACCGAGACCGCCTGATTCTCCTGGAGGAAGACCATGCCATTCGCGACGGTGGGCGGGTTCCTGCAGTAGCACCCGATCGGCGTCGAGAAGTCGACGTCGCCCGTGGCTACGTCGAAGGCGACGAGACGGTAGATGTCCCCCGCGCCGTTGAACAGGTTGGTCGAGCCGTAGACGGCGCCGTACGCGGCGGACAGACCCGAGGACGTCTGCCGGGGGTTGAACGAGTGCGACCACAGGACGTGGCCGGTCGCGGCGTCGAACGCCGTCGGTCCCGTGAACGGCCCGCTGTAGACGACGGCACCGCCGGTGACCGTGGGCGACACCCAGTACTCGCAGGAGAGGCTGTCCGAGTACGTCGCCCGCCACAGGCGGTTGCCCGTCGCAGCGTCGACCGCGTACAGGTCGCATCCGGTCCCGAAGAACAACCGCCCTTCGTCGATGGCCGGCGTCCCCGTGATCGGCCCCTCGGAAGCCGGATCGTCGACCGGGGCGTTCCACGCCGGTGAGCCGTCGGACGTATGGAACGCGTACACCCTCCCGTCGCCGCCGGCGACGTACGCGAGGTTCCCGGCCACGACGGGCGCGGGATCGACGCCGGAGCCGTTGTTCGAGAAGAGCGGCACGTCCGCCGACCAGCGCTTCGTCCCGCCCGAGGTCGGATAGGCCACCAGCTGGCCCAGCAGCGGGGAGACGACGTAGACGGTGTCGCCCGCGACGGTGGGCGCGCTGTTCAGGTCTCCGAGCCCGGTCTTCTGCCACTGCGGCGACCCGTTGTTCGTCGCGAGCGCGGTGAGGGTGCCGGCGCGCGACGTCACGTAGACCGTCGAACCGGCGACCACGAGGCCGCGGACCTCCTGGGCGTCCCCGGCCTGGGGGGTCACGTCCCTGGACCACGCCGTCGCCAGCCCCCCGACGGAGTCCGGGGAGATGGCGGACTCGGACAGGTTGGCGCCTGCCCCCGCCAGGTCGGACATCCAGCTCGGCCAGTCCACCGCACCCGGGTCGTTCACATCGATGCGCAGAGCGCGGACGTCCTGGCCGCCGCGCTTGTCGGCGACCCGAACGGTGACGGTCGAGGTGCCGGCCGCGGTGGGAGTTCCGGACAAGAGCCCAGCCGGCGAGAGGGTGA
>DATLUW010000932.1:0-5861 GCA_035577825.1 Actinomycetota bacterium
GAGTCCCGCACCGACGCCGAGCACCGCCGGCTGGACGTCGTCGGGGCGCTCACGGTGACCGGCGGCCTGGTGGCGATCGTGTACGGGATCGTCCGCACCGAGACGTACGGCTGGACGAGCCCGCGGACGCTGGTGCCGATCGCGGCGGGGCTCGCGCTGCTCGGCGGGTTCGTGGCGATCCAGGCGAACGAACGACGGACGCCACTCATGCCGCTGCGGATCTTCCGGTCGCGGGCCCTCGCCGGGGCGAACGGCTTCCTGATGCTGCTGTTCGGGGCGATGTTCGGGACGTGGTACTTCGAGACGCTGTTCATGCAGCACGTGCTCGGCTACACGCCGCTGGCGGCCGGGCTGGCGTTCCTGCCGCAGACGATCCTCATCGCGGTCGCCTCGCAGGTGGCGGCCAGGCTGGTCACGCGGTTCGGGCCCCGGCGGCTGCTCCTGGCCGGCGCCGCGTTCGCGGCGGTCGGCGTGGCGCTGCTCACGCGGATCTCGCCGGCGAGCACGTTCGCCGCCGACCTACTGGTGCCGTTCCTGCTCATCGGGATCGGCATGGGGATCTCGGTGACCCCGGCGACCGTCGCGGCGACCGGCGGGGTACCGCCCGAGGACGCGGGACTCGCGTCGGGGCTGCTGAACACCTCGCGGTTCGTGGGCGCGTCGATCGGGCTGGCGGTGCTGTCGACGGTGGCGGCGAGTCGGACGGCGGCGGTGCTGAGCGGCGCGATCGCGACGCCGGCGCGGCAGGCGGCCGCGCTCACGGCCGGGTACACGCGGGCGCTATGGGTGGCCGCGGCGCTCCTGGTCGTCGCCGGGATCGTGGTGGCCGTGGCGCTCCCCCGGCCGGCGCGGGCGGTGGATGACGAGGCCGAGCTGATCCCGATGTTCGACGAGGACGTGTCCCGGCCCGAGCTCGAGAGCGCCTGATCGGCGCTCAGGCGGCCGGCGCTCCCCCACCCCCCGGCGACGGCGGCGGTAGATCTCCCGAGGGAGCGCCGGGCGGCGACCCGGCCGGGTTTCGTTCGTACCAGCGTGTCGCGTTCAGCGCGAGGCCGCCCACGACGATCCGGCCGACCAGGTACAGCCACGCCATGAAGATCGCCGCCAGCCCGAGCGCCCCGTACAGCTCGCTCCGCCCCACCCTCGCCACGAAGTAGATCTGCGTGACGATCTTCAGGATCTCGATCCCCACGCCGAACAGCACGGCGCCGGGGAGGAAGCTCGTCCATCGGATCCCTTCCGGGTGCGGCAGCGAGAGCATGAACCACAGCGCCAGGGCGGCGAGCCCGACCACCACCACGACCACGCCGAGGATGTCCGTGTAGAACGGCCCGGACGCGAGCAGGTGGAACAGCAGCGGTGAGAACAGCATCGCCACACCGACGCCGCAGAACACCACCGCGTTGCGGACCTGGTGCCTCGCGGCCGTCAGTCGGACCCCCCAGGCGACCGAAGACACGAGCCGCAGGGCCTTCCATGCGCTCATCCCGGCCCACAGCATCAGCGCGAGCCCGAAGAACACGAGGAACCAAGCCTCCTTGCCCGTTTCCGCCGCGGCCTTCCCAATGGTGACCGCGAGCGCCGCGGACAGCCCGGCGCTCCGGGCGGCGTCGGCGGGATTCGAGTCGAACACCTGCCCGAAGATGCTGGCGATGCTCGCGAGGAACAGGGCGGCCGGCAGCAGCCAGATGAAGAACCGATAGGCGAGCCCGCCGGCCAGCAGCGCGCCGCCGTGGCGGCGGTCGTACTCGTAGGCGCGGTACGCGGTGCGGACGCTGGCCCGCCGGACCCGGAGGTCCTCAGCCTTGGCCGCGACCGCCTTCCCCGTCCGGTCCGCGCGCTGCCGCAGGTCGCCGTAGCGGCTCCGGACGCGATGGCGGCCGGGGGCATCCTCGCCGGTGGCGGCCCACACGACGTCCGGCTCCTCCTGCGGGGCGGGCGCAGGCGGTGAATCCTGACCCTCCCGGGACGCCGCCTCGGGCGGCTGGCTCATCGGTTCCCCCGACCTCCGCTCGAGCCGTTCCGGCTCGGTTCGCGTTGACGCTCGGACGGGCGGGCGCACCCGTCATCACTCAGACGGCCGTATCCCCGGGATGACACCACACCCGGCGGCCGGAAGCACGCGCATCCCGGCAGCCGGTCTCAGCCGGGCTGGCGTTCCGAGTGGGCGGGGACGACGACGCGCTGGGCGACGGCGAACGCGCGGTTCGCCGCAGGGATCCCCGCGTACACGGCGGTGTGCAGGAGGACCTCGCGGATCTCCTCGACCGTGACGCCCCCCTCGAGCGCCGCGCGCACGTGCATCGCGAGCTCCTCCTCGTGCCCGAGCGCGGCGAGCAGCGCGATCGTGATGCACGACCGCGTGCGGCGGTCGAGGTCCGGCCGCGACCACACCTCCCCCCAGGCGAACCGTGTGATGAGGTCCTGGAACGCCTCCGTGAACGGCGTCGCCCCCGACGAGGCCTGGTCGACGTGCTCGTCGCCGAGGACCTCCCGCCGGACGGCCATCCCGTCGTCGTACATCGGATCGCTCATCGTTCCTCCTCGGAGGTCGAAACCGACAGGTGGTCGAGGACGGCGCGGGTGACCTCGGCCGCGCGTTCGACGTTCAACAGGTGCGAACCCGGAAGGACGACGACCCGGGCGCCGGCGACGCGGGCGGCGATCCGCTCGGCGTGCGGCGGGGGCGTCGAGGGATCGTCGGCCCCGGCCAGGAGCAGGGTGGGAGCGGTGATGGCGCCGATCGACCCGGTGAGGTCGGCGCGCTCGATCACGCCGCAGCACGCCGCGTAGCCCTCGGCCGGGGTCGCCAGCAGCATGTCGTGGAACTCGTCGATCACGCCCGGCTGGTTCTCCGCGAACCGCTCCGTGAACCATCGCCGGACCGCTGTGTTCGCGATGGGCTCCATCCCCTCCGCCCGGACGATCGCCGCGCGTTCCGCGTAGCGCTCGGGCGAGTCGAACCGCGCCGAGGTCGAACACAGCACCAGGCGGTCGACGCGTTCGGGGGCGTTGGCAGCCACCCACAGCGCGGTCATGCCGCCGATCGACAGGCCACAGACGCTCGCGCGTTCGATCTCCAGGCGGTCGAGGAGCGCCAGGAGGTCCGAGCCGAGGCCTGCGATGTCGTAGGGCCCGGGCGGAACCGGCGAGCCGCCGTGGCCGCGGGTGTCGTACCGGATGACACGGAACCGCTCGGCCAGGGCGGCAGCCTGCGGGTCCCACATGGCGAGCGTGGTGCCGAGGGAGTTCGACAGCACGAGCGGCGGGCCGTGGGGAAGCCCCTCCTCCACGTGGTGCACCTCGATCGGGGCGCTCACGGGCGGGGCTCCCCGTGCGCGTCCAGCGCGCGCTGCACGAGCGCCTCGCACGCGGCGACCACGTTGGCCTCGTCCGCGAGATCCGGAGGGTCGTCGCCGCGGAGGTTCGCGAGCATCCGCTCGTCGTCGACGACCAGCGAGCCGAGGCAGTCCGCGATCCACGAGGCCGCCGACCCGGTGGCGACGAGCAGCTCGCGGAGCGGGAGCCACTCGGCGTGCCAGGCGCCGGCGGCGCGCTCCAGCTCGTGCACGCCGGCGCCGAGCAACTCCGCGACCAGGCCGGGGGCCCGGCGCGCGCAGGCCAGCGTGGACACCGCGGCGACCGGGTTCGACTTGCCGGGGATGGCCGACGAGCCGCCGCGGCCCGGCGTGCCCTCGCGCACCTCGGCGATCTCGGTCTGGGCGAGCAGCACGACGTCCTGCGCGGGCTTGGCGGCGGCCCCGCACGCCCCGGCGAGCGCGCCGGCGAGCTCGCCGACGCGCGTCCTGTCGGTGTGCCACGGGAGCACCGGCTCGGCGAGGCCGAGCCGGTGCGCGACCTCCGCCGCGATGGCCGGCCCGTCGGGCCAGAGGGCGGCCAGGGTTCCGGTCCCGCCCCCGAGCTGCACGGCGAGCCGGTGCCGCCGCACGACCTCGAGCCGGGCGGTCGCCTCGTCCAGCCCGGTACACCACCCGGCCGCCGTCAGGCCGAACGTGACCGGGGTGGCCCGCTGGAGCAGCGTCCGGCCGGGCATGAGGCTCGCCCGGTGCCGCTCGGCGAGGCGGGCGGCGGCGTCGGCGGCGCCCCGGAGGTCGCCCACGATCGCGTCGATCGCCCTGCCTGCGACGAGCATGGCCGCGGTGTCGATGACGTCCTGCGAGGTGGCGCCGGCGTGCACCGCCCCGGCCGCCTCCGGGCCGACCAGCTCGCGGAGCGCGTCGAGCATCGGCACCACGGGGTTGCCGGTGTCGGCCGCGCGGATGCCGAGCCGGCCGATGTCGAACCGATCCACGCGGCCGGCCTCGCCGATGGCGCGCGCGGCATCGGCGTCGACGCGGCCGGCGGCGGCGCTCGCCGAGGCGAGCGCCGCCTCGAAGTCCAGCATGGCCTGCAGGAACGCGAGATCGCCCGCGATCTCGCGGACCGCCCCCCGCGCCAGGACGCCGTCGAACAGCCCGGACGTCGGGCCGCCCGAGCCCTGTTCAGATCGAGAAGAAGACGGTTTCATCGTCGCCCTGCAGTCGGATGTCGAATCGATACCCGTCGCCCGTCGGCTCGGCGACGAGGGTCCGCCGCGCCGCGTCGTCGGCGAGCGACGTCAGCACCGGATCGGTCGCGTTCGCCTCGTGCTCGTCGCCGAAGTAGATCCGCGTGAACAGGTGGGTGAGCAGCCCCCGCGCGAACACCGCCACCACCAGGTGGGGAGCCTGCCCGCCGGCGGCGCCCGGCTTCACCGTCAGCAGCCCGAACCGCCCGGCCGGGTCGGTGAACGACCGCCCGAGCCCGCGAAACCCGGCCTCCCCGGCCACCGGGTCCCGCCCCTCGGGCCCGGGCTGCCACGTCTCGACCATCCCGTCGGGGACCGGATCGCCGGCGCCGTCCGTCATCGCGCCCCGGATCCACACGGCCCCGTCGGTTCCCTCGGGCACGACGAACGGCCCGGCTTCCCACGTCAGCCCGATCGAGAAGAACGGCCCGACGGTCTGCGACGGCGTCCTCGACGGGGCGCTCACGACGGCGGTTCCTCCATCGGCGTCTCGCGCAGCACGACGTCCCACGAGAACGCGAGCGCCCACTCGGGCACGGTCTCGGCGAGGTCGAAGGTCGACACCAGCCGCCGCCGGACACGTTCGTCCGGGATCGAGTTGAAGATCGGGTCGTGGGCGAACAGCGGGTCGTCCGGGAAGTACATCTGTGTCACCAGCCGCTGGGTGAACGCCCGCCCGAACAGCGAGAAATGGATGTGCGCCGGCCGCCACGCGTTGTGATGGTTCTTCCACGGGTACGCGCCGGGGCGGACCGTCACGAACCGGTACCGCCCCTCGTCGTCGGTCAGGCAGCGCCCGGCGCCGGTGAAGTTCGGGTCGAGCGGCGAGGGGTGCCGGTCGCCGTCGTGGAGGTACCGCCCACCGGCGTTCGCCTGCCACACCTCGACGAGCGCGCCCCGCACCGGCCGGCCGGCCCCTTCCAACACCCGGCCGTGGACGACGATGCGCTGCCCCTGCGGCTCCCCTGCGTGGCCGGCCGTGAGATCGGCATCGCCCTCCCCGACCCGATCCGCGCCGAACATCGGCCCGGAGCGGTCACCGAGCGCACGCGGGAGCGGGACGAGCGGCCGCGACGGCGCCCGCAGCACCGACGAGCGGTAGTCGGGGAACAGGTACGGCGGATCGACGTCGTCCGCGCGCATGCCTCCAGCCCCCGGCTCGCGCGAGGCGTTCATTCGACCGCTCCTTCCGTCGAGGACGAATCCTTCGTCCCGGGCCCATCCGCCGGGCGCGCTCCCCGGTTCGCCGTCGGCGCCAGCCAGTACCCGACCGGGAACAGCCGGAGCCGCCCGG
>DATLUW010000933.1:0-2336 GCA_035577825.1 Actinomycetota bacterium
CTGGGCCGACGAGCTCCACGACGGGCTCACCCAGGCGGTGACGACCGCGGTCCTCGAGCTCGAGGCCATGGAGAACCTCATCAAGGAGGACCCCCGGGCGGCGATCGAGGCCCTCGCTGCGTCCAAGTCGGAGATCCGGAAGTCCCTCTCGGAGCTCCGGGCCCTGCTCTTCGATCTCCAACGAGATTCGCAGGCGGACTCAAGGAGCGACGAACCGCTTACGAAATACGTCAATGACGTGGTCAAGCGGTGGAGACTGCCGGCCAGAGTGACGGTGACAGGTGACCTACGAGAGGTCCCCAAGCCTTCCCTCGGCGCGGCCTACGTGGTGATCCGTGAGGGCCTGGCCAACGCGGCCAAGCACGCGGGCGCCGGGCAGGTCAGCGTGTGGGTCAACGCCGTGCCGGACGAGCTCACGGTCGAGGTCGCCGACACGGGTAGGGGCTTCGCCGCCAACGCCACGCCGAACGAAGGCCCGGGCCACCATTTCGGTCTCGGGATGATGAACAGGCGCGTGGAAGAGGCAGGCGGGACACTCGATGTCCAGTCCGCTCCCGGAAAGGGCACGAGGGTCGTGGCGCGCCTCCCAGTTCGAGGGAGTTGAGCGCATTGAAGGTCCTCATCGTCGACGACCACACGTTGGTCCGCCACGGCATCGCACTGCTGGTGAAGGAGTGCTTCACCGACGCCGAGGTTCGCGAGGCAGGGAGCGCCGACGAGGCGATCGACCTGCTGAAGGCGGACCCCGTGGACGTCTGCCTGGTGGACGTCCGCATGCCGGAGCGCGACGGCCTCGACCTGCTCCGTGAGATCAAGGCGACGTGGCCGAAGGTCCCGGTGATCATGCTGACGACGTTCGACCACTCGACGTACGTGAAGCAGGCCTTGTCGGACGGCGCCGACGGCTACATGCTGAAGGACGCCTCGCCGGAGGACCTCGACCAGGCGATCCGGGTGGCGATGGCGGGGGGCGGCAACGTGCTCTCCGCGCGGGCCATTCGTTCGCTGTTCGAGAGCTCCGCGCAGGAGCAGGAGAAGGACCAGCCGGTCCGCCCCGAGAGCCTGACCCAGCGCGAGACCGACATCCTGGCCCTGTTGTCCGAGGGCCGCAGCAACCGCGAGATCGCGCGTTCGTTGTTCCTCTCCGAGAAGACCGTGAAGGCCCACCTGGCGGCGGTGTTCCGCAAGCTGGGCGTGGCGAACCGAACGCAGGCGGCCATGGCCGCGGTGGGCATGGGCATGGGCCCGGGCCGCAAGCAGGCGATGGATGACGACGACGAACCGATGGCCGGCCAGCGCCAGGTGGGGACCTGGCGCAGCTGATGCCTTCCCCACAGCAAGGAGCGGCCCCGAGATGAGCGAGAAGGCACCGAAGCGAGGAATCCTCTCCAGCCTGATGGGCCTGTTCGGCGACGACGCCAAGGCCGAGGCGGAGGAGCAGCGCGAGGCCCAGGCCCCGGCGAAGGCAGCCGCGGCCCAGGAGGCCAATCGCGCGAACGGGGCCGAGCCGGAGCACGAGGCCGGACCGGCCTCGTCCTCGCACGGCGGCAACGTCGTCCGCGAGTCCTACGAGCCGGGGTGGTACGCGGTCTCGACCGCGCGCACCTCGCGACCGTCGTTCGTGTCGGAGCCCTGGGGCGGCGTGCCCGCCCAGCGGCACGAGGAACCCGCCGCCGAGCCGGTTCACGAGCCGATCAATGATCCCGTCCGCGAGACGCCCGCGGGTGACGCCGCAGCGGCTCTCCGGCCCAACCCGGAGGAGATCTGGCAGGCTCGCGCCACCGGGACGCCACCGATCCCGCTCGACCACGAACCCGCGGAGGCGAACGCTGAGAGGCCCGCCCCCATCTACACCGACCCGTTCGCGCTGAGAGACCCGACCGCTGTGATCGACCCGGCACAGGCGCAGTCGTGGTTCGACCCGGCGGCCACGGACGAGCCGGCCTCGTACGCGCGGCCCTTCGACGACCCGGAGACGTACGCGGTGCCGGAAGAGGCGCAGACGTTCCCGACAACCGACGAAGCGTCGTTCGAGCCCGAGCACACCGGGCTGAGCTTCGAGCAGGAGCCGGCCGGGACGTCGTTCGAACCGGACGCCGAGCCGTTGTTGGGGTCGGAGACCCACGAGGCTTCCTGGGGGACGGCTTCGCTCGGGCAGGAGCAGGCCGAGGACTGGTCGGCGGAGCCGGAGGCGCCCGCGGCCCAGTGGTCGCCCGACGCCACCGTCTGGGGAGAGCCCGAGCAGGAGGCTGACCCGACCGCCGAGGCCGAACCGCGGTGGGCCACTCCCGATGCCGCTCCCGAAACCGAGTCGTCGTGGGCCGCGCCCGAGCCCG
>DATLUW010000934.1:0-4893 GCA_035577825.1 Actinomycetota bacterium
TACCCGATCGACGGTGCCGCGCACGACGTCGACTCCGCGGACACGGCCTGGTTCTACCGCGACGCGAACTGGGGCTCGGTGTTCGCCGGCGTCGATCCGGACCCGGCCAATGTCGACGTCATCCGGAGGTGGAGCATCGACTACTTCGAGGAGCTACATCCGTTCTCGTCCGGCGGCGCGTACGCGAACATGATGATGGAAGAGGGGCAGGAGCGCGTGCGCGCCAGCTACGGGAAGAACTACGACCGGCTGGCGTCTGTCAAGGCGACCTACGACCCCGACAACGTCTTCCGGGTCAACCAGAACATCCAGCCAAAGGGATGACCGGCTGGTGAGACGAAGGGCGGATGCATTCCCTCCCGTACCGGCCACGGGTACCGGGCTTTCGGCCCGGTACCCCGTGGCCGTTCCGGGGGAGGTGTACCTGGTCGGACGGCGGCGGTCGCCGCGCGTCCACGAGTACCGGGACTTCCTCGAGCGGAACCGTGTGGCGTTCCGCTGGATCGACGTGGACCGCAATCCGCTCGTCCGCAACCTGGACGCATCGGCGGCGCTCCGTGAGCGCTCGCTGCCGTTCTTCGTCTTCCCGGACGCAAGCCACCTGGAGCCGCATTCTGGCCCTGACGAGGAGGCCGCCTTCGTGCAGACGCGGGCCGAGCTCGCGGCACGGGTGGGGCTGCACGCGGCCCCCGACCACCAGGAATACGACGTCCTGATCGTCGGAGCGGGGCCCGCAGGGCTGACCGCAGCGGTGAATCTGGCGTCCGAGGGGCTGAGCACCCTGGTGATCGAGCAGCACGCGCCCGGCGGGCAGGCCGGCACCAGTGCCCGAATCGAGAACTACCCCGGCTTCCCGCACGGGATCAGCGGAACGGAGCTCGCGCTCTCCGCCCACGACCAGGCTGTCCGCCTCGGGGCCGAGATCGTCGTCGGCTCGCAGATGGTCGAAACCTGGCCCGAGCCCGACGGCTCGATCGGCCTGGAGCTCGCGAACGGCGCAGTCGTCCGGGCCCACGCCATGATCGGGTCGATGGGCTCGCAGTACCGCCGCCTCGAGTCTGCCGGGCTGGACGAGCTGATCGGCTCCGGCGTCTACTACGGCTCCGCGCGAAGTGACGTGGCCTTCCATCGCAACGGCGACGTCTTCATCGTCGGCGGGGCCAACTCCGCAGGCCAGGCGGCGATTCTCGCTGCGGAGTTCGCGCGGTCGGTGACGCTGCTGGTCCGCGGCCCGTCGCTGGAGGTGGGGATGTCGCAGTACCTGATCGACCGGTGCAATCGCCATCCGAAGATCCGGGTCCGCACGAACGCGCGGATCACGCATGTCCTCGGCAACGGCAGGCTCGAGCAGATCGGCCTCGTCGACACGGCCACCGGTAGAGAGGAGGAGCTGCGCGCGGACGCGCTGTTCATCCTGATCGGGGGCGAGCCCACCTCTTCGTGCGCCCGCGGCTGGCTGCAACGGGACGAGCACGGGTTCCTGATCACGGGTCCTGACGTCCTCGACGGCGCGGACGAGGAGTACCGCTGGCCGCTCGAGCGCGAGCCGTACTTCCTGGAGTCGAGCCACCCCGGCGTCTTCTTCGCCGGCGACGTGCGGCACGGCTCGGTGAAGCGCGTGGCGTCGGCGGTCGGGGAGGGGGCGATGGCCGCCCAGCTCGTCCACCGCTACTTCGCGGCGCATCCCCGTTCGTCGTGGGGAGCCGCCTGCGTTCACAGGCCGCCCCGAGTGGCCACGGGCCGGTGAGCACATGGTGGACCGCAACGTGACACCGAAGGGCGGTCTGGTCGTGCGGCCGCTCCGCCACGGCGACGTCCGCACGGTGATGTGGGTGTTCGAGCGGCTGAGCGAACGCTCGCGCCGGTCGCGCTTCCACGGCGCGAAGCCCTGCCTGAGCAGATCCGATCTGCGCGCGCTCGCCTCTGTCGACCGCAACCGCCGTGCACTCGTGGCGTACATGGGCCACGATCCCAAGCCGGTCGCGATCGCACGTCTCGTCCGGGAGGGATCCAGCGCGGAGATCGCGTTCGCCGTCGCCGACGAGTACCAGCGGCGCGGAATCGGGACCCGGCTTGCCGGCGAGCTGGTCGCCGAGGCCCGCGCCGAGGGGGTCAAGGAGATCACCGCGCTCGTCTCGGCCGACAACCCCGCCGCCGTGAGCCTGCTGCGGCGCATCGCGAACGTGCTCAGCGTCCGGTTCGAGGGGAGCGACCTCTCGATCCGCGCCGCGATCGCCTGAGTCAGCGGCCGTTTCGGCGGGCACGGCCGTTCCCCGGGTTGAGAACCGGGTTCGAACTGCTTATAAGGACCCTGTGCCGCAGCGGGAAGCGACACGTCGCCCGAGCTTCGATGCCGGAGGGGTCGAAGCCGTCGACCTGCCGGGGATCGACGAGCTGCTGCCCGCGCATCTGCGCGAGAAGCTGGAGGAGCGGTACTGGCGGCCGATCCAGGAGGCGGCTCTCCTCGAGCAGTTCGCGCACGACCCCGGCTTCGTCGCCGATCCCGTCAACCACCCGGCGCTCTTCTCCGACCACGGCGTCGTCCACGTTCGCGATGTCGCGGCCGGCGTCCATTCGCTCGTCGGGACGGCCAACGGCGTGCTGTTGCCGCGGCGGCCGCCCGACCGGCTCGAGTTCCTGGCGGGCTACGGGCTGCTCGCGGCCTACATCCACGACATCGGGATGCACGACCAGACTCGGGTCGGCCGCCGTCTGCATCCCGTCTACGCGGCCCACGTCGCGTTCGCATCCGACCTGGACGACGTGGTCGCCGAGCTCCTGGGCTCCGACGGCCCCGTCGCGAGACGGCTGCGCGCCGTCCACGAGGAGGCGCCGTTCATCTGTCCGCTGGACGTCGTCCTCCGCGAGCTGATCGCGCTGTCGTTGGCTCACAGCAAGTCGGCGGTGCCGGCTCCGCTCCTCGACCACATGCCGAGCCTCCGGCGCCTCGCCCAGTGCGCGGTCCTTACCGCCTTCGACACTCATCGGGCCAGGGGCAGCCTTCCCGGGGCGGACGAGGATCCGGAGCTGACCGCCAACACCGCCTGCTACGTGGATCCTCTCGATACGTCGTTCTCGTGGCTCGTCTCGGAGGAGCCCGCACAGCGCAGCCTGGTGGACGATGTCGTCGACGCGCTGCGAGTGCTCCGCGCGGCGGACGCCCTCCGTCAGCGCGGAACCTCGCTCAAGACGACCGCCGGCTACGAGATCTTCATCGACGCGGCCTCGGGCGAGGCGGTGTTCTCGCTTCGGTCCGCGGACAACAGCAAGGTCTACCTCCTCAAGGGCGACAGCCCGAAGAGCGCGGGGGAGGCGAACCTCCGCGTGGCGACCGTCACGCCGAACGGCAACCTTCGGTTCGTCTTCTACCGCGGTGCGTATCTCGGCAGCGACGCGAACCGGTACGCGGCCGAGAGCACGGCGCACGTACTTGCCGACATCGTCGACGACGTCGTCCGGTCGTTCTCACGTGAACGTATTCCGCCGGACCTCGAAGCGCCGAAGGTCTCGAGCGACGAGATCCAGATCCAGCTCGAGCGGCCCGGTGACAATCCCGGGTTCGCCGAGGATGTCGCCCGCCTGCTGGCGGCCGACCACCCCGATCTCGCCGTGCGTATCGTCACTGTCGCCGACCTCGAGGGCGTGCCAAAGGTGGAGCGCCACCGCTACCACCGCGGCGTCCCCGTCGACCCGCGTTCCGGGGAGGCGCGACACGTCCTCGAGCAGCTCGGGCATCACGGCACCAAGGTCGAGGGGATCGACGTCGATACGGCGTTCGTGGACGTCCGGCGGGTTCGCGTCGGGGCCGGCGAGGTGCTCTCCCCGATCGGCGCTGCCCCTCGTTTCGTCTACGTGGCCACCGGCCCCGGCCTCCGGGTTCAGCCGGGTGGTGGATACGCGGCCGCCTCGGTGAAGGCCTGGGTTCCGGTGGGCACGACCGGTGTCATCCGGCGTGCTGAGCGGAACGCCGAGATCACGGTCGACCGGGACGTGGACATCCTGATGATCCCCGCCGAGTGTTACGTCCGCGAGTGGTTCCGTCCGTACGCCGCCGACGAGATCGTCGCTGCTCTCGCCCGGGCGAACCGGCCCTGATGCTCGTCGTCGAGCGGGTGGAGGCACTCCATCGCGTCGATCTGTTCTCCGCGGTCCCCGGGCGCGTGCTCGCGGCCGTCGGAGCGACGGCGGAGGAGGTCACCGTCGAGGCCGGCTCGACCTTCATCGAGCTCGGTGCCGTCGAGGACTGCCTCTACGTCGTGGTCAGCGGACGGGTTCGTGTCCACCGGGGCGACCGGACGCTGGTCGAGCTCGGCCCTGGTTCTGCCGTGGGCGAGCTCGCCGTGCTGGTACCCGAGCCTCGGGTCGCCTCGGTGACGGCGCTCGAGCCCACCTTGCTCCTCCGGGTCAACAAGGTCGTGCTCGACGAGCTGCTGGCCGACCGGCCGGAGCTCGCGAGCGGCGTGATCGCCGCGCTCGCAAGCCGCCTGCGCGCGAGCGCCGAGCACGCCGACACCGACACTCCTCCGGGCGAATGACGCAACCGGACGTGCGGAGGGTGGTCGCCCTCCTGGCCGGCCAGGCGGTCGCATTCGGACTCAGCGAGTCGCTCCTGCTGATCTCTGCCAACGCGATCTTCCTCGACGCGTACGGCTCCAAGTGGCTGCCTCTGACGTACGTCGGGATCGCGGTCGTCGGAACTCTCATCGCCGCGGGTGTTGCCAGGACTCTCCGCCACTGGCCGCTGACACGAGTCGCGATCGCGACCGAGGCCGCCGTCGCGCTCCTCTTCCTCGGCGCATGGGCGGTGCTCACCTCGGGCGGAGTCTGGGTCTCGGCGCCCCTCCTCGTGCTCTTCCCTGTGCTGCTCCAGATCGGGTTCATCTTCGTCGGTGG
>DATLUW010000935.1:0-3670 GCA_035577825.1 Actinomycetota bacterium
CTCGGCCATCGATGGCGAAGTCGACGGTCAGCAGGCGACAGCAGGTGTTCACGGGTGTCGCGGCCGTGCTCATCCTGGCGCTGGCGTTCTGGCTGTTCCTGGGGCGCTCGCCGAGCGGGCCCGGCACGCGGACGGTGGACCTCGGCTCGAACGTGGACACCGACGCCGGGTCGGTCACCGTCCTCTCGCTGGATCCGGTCGCGGCGGACACGCCCGGGGCGCCGGCCCCCGAGGCCGGCACGGGGGTCCAGGGCATCAGGTTCAAGTCCTGCCGGAACGGGAGCGACGGCCCGGTGGTCGACCTGTCGCTGTTCTCGGTTCGGACGGCGGACGGCCGGGTGGCGTCGGCGGCGGGCTCGCGCGAGGATCAGGCCACGGCCGCCTGCGCCGCCGGGGTCGTGTACGTCCAGGTCCCGACCGACTCGCCCGCAGCCGAGGTCGACTACGCCGCCGATCCCGTCGTCGTGTGGCGTCTGCCGGCGTCCTGACCCCTCCAGGCAGGGAATAGGCCGCTCCACGTCCGCGTTCTGGGACACGGATGCCCCTGGTTGCGACGCCCGTGCTGTCGTACCCTTGAGGCCGAACCCTGGTGCGCGGTCGGCAATCGCGCGCCGCGAAAGGACGAAACCATGAAGCAGGGAATCCACCCCGACTACAAGATGGCAAACGTGCACTGCTCGTGCGGGAACACGTTCCAGACGCGTTCCACCGCGGGCGACCTGCGCGTGGAGATCTGCTCGAACTGCCACCCCTTCTACACGGGCAAGCAGAAGCTCGTGGACACGGGCGGCCGCGTCGAGCGGTTCCAGCGCCGGTACGCGAAGAAGTCCTGAGGACCTCCATGACCGAGCACGGCGCGCCTGCGGACCCTGCGTCCCCTGGCGCGCCCGAGCCGGTCCCCTCCGCCGAGTCCGTGAGCCCGAACGGCAGCACCCCCGTCGAGGCCACCGACCGGCAGCCCGTCCCCGAGCCCGCGCCGGACGCGGCGTCCGAGCCCGGGTTCCTGGCCGAGACCGGCCCGATCGGGACCCCGGTGCCCGGCCCCCGCGCGAACGACCCCGAGCGTCAGCAGCACTACTACGGCGGCCAGGCGGTGATCGAGGGCGTCATGATGCGCGGCCGCGACCACTGGGCCATCGCCGTACGCAAGGCCGACGGCGACCTGCACACCGAGTCCCACCGGGTGAAGACCATCGGGGACCGCTACCCGTTCATGAAAACGCCCGGCCTCCGCGGCATCCTGGCGCTCGGCCAGGCCCTGTCGATCGGGTTCCGGGCGCTCACCATCTCCGCGAACGCGTCCGTCCCCGAGGAGGAACGCCTCACGCGCAAGCAGATGGCGTTCTCGATGACATTCGCCATCATCCTGTTCGCTTTGATCTTCTTCGTCGGGCCGGCGCTGCTGTTCGGGTTCGCCCGCAAGCATGTGGTGCACAACAGCCTGGTGTCGAACCTGCTCGAGGGGCTGTTCCGCGTGGCGCTGTTCCTCGGCTACCTGCTCCTGATCTCGATGAGCAAGGAGGTCCGGCGGGTGTTCCAGTACCACGGGGCCGAACACAAGACGATCGCCGCCTACGAGCACGACGCGCCGCTCGAGCCCGAGTCGGTCGACCGGTTCTCGACGCTGCACGTTCGCTGCGGCACGAACTTCCTGTTGATCGTGATGATCATGGCGATCATCGTGTTCGCGCTGTTCGGGAACCCGGGGTGGCTGTGGACGATCCTGTCGCGGATCATCGCGATCCCGATCATCGCCGGCCTGGCGTTCGAGATGCTCCGCCTCGGGGCCCGGTTCCAGAACTCGGTCGTGATGCGCGTGCTCATGGCGCCCGGGCTGTGGCTGCAGAAGATCACGACGCGCCCGCCGACCCACGACCAGATCGAGGTCGCGATCGCGTCGTTCGAGTCCGTCCTGGCCGTCGAGGCCGTCGACCGCGCGACGGCGCCCTCGTCGACATAAGCGAACTCCTTTGCAGCGTTCCCTCCTACGGCCCGCCCGGTCGCTCGCCCTGCTGGCGGCGGCGTTGCTGGCCGCCTGTTCCCAGGTGGGATCGAACCCGCCGTCCCCGCCCGCAACCAGCCGAACGAGTCCCCCCGTCGCCAGCTCTTCCGTGATCCCCACGACACCCCCCACGAGCGGGTTCGGGTTCGCCGTGATCGGGGACTTCGGCTCCGGAGACGCATCCGAACGCGCCGTGTCGGACGCCGTCCGGGCGTGGTCGTCGAACCACCGGCTCGACGCGATCGTGACGACCGGGGACAACGTGTACGAATCCGGCGCGCCGGAAGAGCTCGACGGAGCCTGGATCCAGCCGTACGGCTGGGTCGCCGGTGAGCACGTTCCGGTCCTGGCCGCGCTCGGAAACCACGACGTGGTCACCGACGCCGGGGACCCGGAGCTCCGCCTGTTCGACCTGCCGGGGCGATGGTACGCGAGGACGATCGGGCCGGTTCGGTTCATCGTCCTCGACGCGAACGACCCGACCGACCCGCAGCAGCTCGCATTCCTCCACGCCCAGCTTGCGCGCCGGGACGTGGCGCCGTGGACCGTGGCCGTGTTCCACCAGCCGGCGTTCAGCTGTTCGTTCCACGGGAGCACGCCGGAGGTGGACGAGGCGTGGGTGCCGTTGTTCGCCCGGGGGGGTGTCGATCTCGTCCTGAACGGCCACGACCATGCGTACGAGCGGTTCGCCCCGATCGACGGCGTCACGTACGTGGTGGACGGCTCGGGCGGCGCGGACCTGTACCCGGCGAGCACGGTCCTGTGCCCGAAGGGGACGCCGGACTACGTGGTCGCCAACGCCCGGGATCACGGGTTCGTCGCGCTGACGGCGACCGCCAATCACCTGGTAGGGCAGGCGATCACGGCCGGCGGGCGCGTCATCGACACGTTCGAGCTGCCCGAGCGGTGAACGCCGCCACGGTGTTCGGGTCGTTGAAATCGACGCAGGGCCGGATAGATTGGCCTCCAGGCGGCCCCTGAAGACGTCCGGCGAACCCGGCCGCACCCGTGTGCGCCGGTCCTGGCCGGACCCGATGGTGAGGAGGCACGATGTCCATCCTCGACATGGACGTCACCCCCCGGCGGCATGCCGGGTACATCAGAACGCGCGAGTTCGCCTCGATCCGCAAGGGGTACGACCCCGCCCAAGTCCGCCAGTTCCTGGATCAGGTCGCCGGGTGGTTCTCCGAGATGGAGGACGACCTCGCCAACTCGAGGACGGCCGAGGTCAACGCCAGGGCGCAAGCGGAGGCCGCCGCGTCCGGCCGGGCCGCGCTCGCGCGCACGCCCGAGGGCGAGGCGGTTGCCGGCGCGGACGACAAGTACGCGGCGCTCGGGGCGCGCGTGGCAGAGGTCCTGCGGACCGCCGAGGAGCACGCTGCGCAGGTTCGCGAGGAGGCCGAAGCATCGGTCCATCAGATGCTCGAGCAGGCCCGTCTCGAGTCGACGAGCCTTCGTCACCGTGCTCAGGAGGAGGCGGACGCCATCCGCGTGTCTGCCCAACAACAGGCCGAGACCACGCGCCAGGCCGCACAGGACGACGCCGATCGCGTTCGTGACGAGGCGGCCAGGGCACTCGAGACCGCACGGGTCGAGGCCGAGCGCACGGTGGCTGGGCTGACCGAACGGCGCACCGTGCTCACGGCCGAGCTCCAGGCCACGCGGGCC
>DATLUW010000936.1:0-2306 GCA_035577825.1 Actinomycetota bacterium
ACGAACGCCAGCTGCGCGCGGATCGACCGGTAGACCTGAAACTCCGGTGACTGCAGGATCCGTTCGTCGGTCATGCGGAGGCCGCGTTCGACCAGCTCCCAGAGCTCGTCGTCGCTCACGTGCTCCGGATGCCCGAACCGAGCCTCCCGGCGCCGAGCTCCCGGGACAGCCCGCGGGCGGCCTCCTTGACGGCCGCAATCATCTCGGCGTCGGGGCCGCCGTCCGGCAGGATGCGTTCGACCGCACCGGTGACGCCGATCGCGCCGACCGCGGTTCCCCGATGGTCGAACACGGCCGCCGCGATGCCGGCCTCGCCGACGATGGCCTCCTGGTCGTCGACCGCGACGCCGGCGGTTCGGGCGCGCTTGAGGTCGGCGTCCAGCGAGCGCTTGACCGTGATGGTGTTGCCGGTGAGGCGGGGGAGCTCGGCCTGCTCCAGCTCGGCGAGCCGGGCGGGGTCGACGTTCGCGCCGATCGCCTTGCCGATCGCGCAGGCGTGCCAGGGGATCGCCGCGCCGACCTCGAGGATCTGCACGGAGTTGTCCGGGCGGAACACGTGGTGGACGATGAGGACGTTCGAGGCGGTGAGGACGCCGACCCGGACGGCCTCCTGCGCGCGACTCGCGAGCTGTTCGGCCCATCGCATCGACCGCGCGCGAACCTCGTGGTTGTCGAGGTAGAGGTTCCCGAGCTGGAGGAGCGCCGGGCCCAGGCGGTACTTGCCGGTCTCGAGGTCCTGTTCGACCAGGCCGTGGAGCTCGAGGGCGCGGAGGAGGCCGTACACGGTCGTCTTGGCGAGGCCGAGGCGTGCGGAGAGCTCGGTGACGCCGAGGCGGGAGTCCTCGCCGAGCACCTCGAGGATCCTGGCGGCTCGCTCCACGGACTGGATCACTCGAGATTCTCGACTTCCTCTGGGGTTCGGTATTGCCGAACACGATTCGACATCGTAGACTACGCGACATGTCGACCGTCGGGATTGTACTCGTGTCCCACAGCCCGAAACTCGCCGCCGGACTGGCAGATCTCCTCGCCCAGGTGGCCTCCGACGGGGTGCCGGTGGCCGTGGCAGGGGGCACGTCCGACGGGCGGCTCGGCACGGACCCCGATCGGATTCGCGAGGCGGTGGCCGAGGTGGATCGCGGGGACGGGGTCGTCGTGATCCCCGACCTCGGGAGCGCGGTGCTCGCGGTGAAGTCCGTGCTCGAGTTCCTCGACGGCGAGGTCGTGCTGGTGGATGCTCCGTTCGTGGAAGGCGCCGTCTCCGCAGCGGTCATCGCGTCCACGGGCGCTCCTCTGGACGCGGTGGCGGACGCCGCCAGGCAGGCGCGAGATGTCCCCAAGCTCTGACGTGGCGACCTCGGCGACGGAAGCCGTGCGGACGGTGACGCTGCCGGTCGACCTGCACGCGCGCCCCGCGGGGAAGTTCTCCCAGGAGGCCGCGCGTCACGCCGCGACGGTGACCGTCGCGGCGGGTGAGAAGGAGGTCGACGCTCGCAGCGTTCTGCTGGTCATGTCGCTCGGCGCCACCGCAGGCACCGAGGTCACGATCCGCGCCACGGGCGACGACGCCGACACCGCGGCGGATGCCCTCGCCGAGCTCCTCTCGAACGTCGAGGCCTAGTCCAGCGTCATCACGCTCGCGTGCGCGATGGTACGCATCGTCGCGCGCATCCCGGAATGGCCTGATGGCGCTCCTTGGCTAGAGTGCGCGCCATGACGACCGTGCTGCTGTTCCATCACGCCCTCGGGCAAACGCCCGGGTTCCTCGAGTTCGCCGACGAGCTGCGGAAGGCCGGGCTTACCGTCCACACGCCCGACCTGTACGAAGGCAGGACGTTCACCGACCTCGACGAAGGGGTCGACAACGCCAGGGAGATCGGGTTCGGCGAGGTGGTCCGGCGTGGGGTGGCGGCGGCCCAAGATCTCCCCACGGACGTCGTGTACGCGGGCTTCTCGCTCGGCGTGATGCCCGCGCAGGCGCTGGCGCAGGAACGCCCGGGGGCGCGGGGGGCGCTGTTCTATCTGGGGACGCTGCCGACCTCGGAGTTCGAGTCACCGTGGCCGGTGCAGCTCCCCGTGCAGATCCACATGAAGGAGCACGACCCGTGGGCCGAGGAGGACATGCCCGCCGCGAGGGCGCTGGTCGAGGAGGCCGCCGACGCCGAGCTCTTCATCTATCCCGGCGAAGGCCATCTGTTCGTCGATTCCGGCCACGCGGACTACGACGAGCCCGCCGCGCGCCTCCTCATGGAGCGAACGCTGGCGTTCCTCGAGCGGGTCGGATAGGGCTCACGCCGGGGGCGCGA
>DATLUW010000937.1:0-8800 GCA_035577825.1 Actinomycetota bacterium
GGGTCCGCCTCCGACCTCCAGATCATCCAACAGACCCAGACGATCCTCGACAAGCTCGAGATCCCGAACGAGCTGCGCGTGATCTCCGCGCACCGGAACCCCGACGTGGTCGACGAGTACGCCCGCGTCGCCGAGGAACGCGGCCTCAAGGTGATCATCTGCGGGGCGGGGCTGGCCGCGCACCTCGCCGGCGCCGTGGCCGCGCGAACGGTGCTGCCCGTGATCGGTGTTCCGATCTGGTCGAAGTACGCGAACGGCATGGACTCGCTGCTCTCGACCGTGCAGATGCCCCGCGGCGTGCCGGTGGCGACCGTGGCGATCGACGGGGCGACGAACGCCGCGATCCTGGCCGCGCAGATCATCGGCGTGGGCGACGAGGAGGTCCGGCGCCGCCTCCGCAAGTTCAAGGAGGATCTCGCGGAGGGCCTCAAGCTGTGAGCCGGGACCGGCGGGAGGCCTGAGGCAGATGCTCCGCTCGCGGGAGGCCCGCCCGTGATCCCGCGGTATTCGCTTCCCGAGATGGCCGCCGTCTGGTCGGACGAGGCCCGCCTGTCGCACTGGCTCCGCATCGAGGTCCTCGCCTGTGAGGCCTGGACACGTCTCGGCCGGATCCCCGACGACGATATGGCGGCCATCCGCTCGAAGGCCTCGTTCGACCTCGCGCGCGTCGCCGAGGTCGAACGCGTGACAAACCACGACGTGGCCGCGTTCGTCCAGGTGGTGGGGGAGTCGATCGGGCCGGAGGGACGGTGGGTCCACTTCGGCATGACGTCGTCGGACCTGCTCGACACTGCGCTCGGGCTGCAGCTGCGGGAGGCGGCCGGCCTGCTCCTCGCGCGGCTCGAGCGCCTCCTGGCCGTCGTGCGTGCGCGGGCGCTCGAGCACCGGGCGACCGTGATGATGGGCCGGACCCACGGCGTGCACGCCGAGCCGATCACGTTCGGCCACAAGCTCGCGCTGTGGACGTTCGAGCTCGATCGAGACCGCGAGCGCCTCCGCCGCGCCCGCGAGATCGTGAGCGTGGGGAAGGTCAGCGGCGTCGTCGGGACGTACGCGAAGGTCGACCCCCGAGTCGAGGAGTTCGTGTGCGCGGAGCTCGGACTGCGGCCCGCCGAGGCCTCGTCGCAGATCCTCCAGCGCGACCGCCACGCGGAGTTCATGTCCGCGCTCGCGATCACCGCGGCGTCGCTCGAGAAGTTCGCCACGGAGATCCGCCACCTCCAGCGCACCGAGGTCCGCGAGGTCGAGGAGCCGTTCGCGTCGGGCCAGAAGGGCTCCTCCGCGATGCCGCACAAGCGGAACCCGATCATCTGCGAACGCATCTGCGGCCTGGCACGGGTGATTCGCGGCAACGTGGTCCCCGCCCTGGAGAACGTGGCCCTGTGGCACGAGCGGGACATCTCGCACTCGTCGGCCGAGCGGGTGATCCTGCCCGACTCGACGATCGCGCTGCACTACCTGCTGCACCTGTTCACCGGCGTGATGGAGGGGCTGCGGGTGTTCCCGGAGCGGATGCGGCAGAACCTCGACTTCGGCGGCGGGCTGGCGTTCTCGCAGGGCGTGCTGCTGGCACTCATCGCGACCGGGCTGTCCCGCGACGAGTCATACGCGATCGTGCAGCGCGCTGCCGCGGCGGCGTGGGACGAGGGCGGCGACTTCCAGGACGCGCTGCTGCAGGATCAGGACGTGAAGGTGCGCCTGTCGCCGGCGCAGTTCGAGGCGTTGTTCGATCCGAACGAGTCCGTTCGGAATCTGGATGCGGTGTTCGACCGTCTGGAGAAGCTGGAGATCGCGGGGTGATCTGCTCGTGGGAGTGATGGCGGAGCTGCACGGCCGGGGGAAGGTTCGCGACATCTACGAGGCGGGGGACGACCTGCTGATGGTGGCGAGCGACCGCATCAGCGCGTTCGACTCGGTGCTGCCGACCGACATCCCGGACAAGGGCCGGGTGCTGACCGCGCTGACGCTGTTCTGGCTGGAGCAGACGGCGGACATCGTGCCGAACCACCTGATCACGGCGGATGCTTCGGAGTTTCCGGCGCCGTTCACCGGCGACGCCGAGCTCGCCGGGCGGGCGATGCTGGTCAAGCGGGCGGACATGGTGCCGGTGGAGTGCGTGGCGCGCGGCTACCTCAGCGGTTCCGGGTGGAAGGAGTACGGGAGGTCCCAGTCGGTGTGCGGCGTGCCGCTGCCGGCCGGCCTGGTCGAGTCCGACCGCCTGCCCGAGCCGATCTTCACGCCCGCCACCAAGGAGGAGTCCGGCCACGACGAGAACATCTCGCTGGAGCGGGCCGGCGAGCTGGTCGGGGAGGGGCTGGCGCAGCGGCTGAAGGAGCTCACGATCGCGATCTACGAGCGCGGCGCGTCGGTCGCCCGGGGGCGCGGCATCATCGTGGCGGACACCAAATTCGAGTTCGGGTTCGCCGGCGGCGAGCTGATCCTCTGCGACGAGGTGCTGACGCCGGACTCGTCGCGGTTCTGGCCGATGGACTCGTACGCGCCGGGCGGGGCGCAGCCGTCGTTCGACAAGCAGTACGTGCGGGATTGGCTCGACGCGAGCGGCTGGGACCACGAGCCGCCGGCGCCCGAGCTGCCGGCCGAGGTCGCCGAGCAGACGGCCGCGCGGTACCGCGAGGCCTACGAGCGCATCACCGGCGAGGCGTGGCCGGACTACCTCACGAGGATGGGCGCCGCGTGAAGGTGCACGTCGAGGTCGTCGTCCGGCTGAAGGAAGGCCTGCTCGACCCCCAGGGCAAGGCGATCGAGGACGCCCTGCCGCACATGGGCTGGACGAACGTCTCCGAGGTGCGCGTCGGCAAGCACATCGAGCTCACCGTGGAAGCCGACGACCTCGAGGCCGCCCGTTCGCAGGTGGAGGACATCGGACACCGCCTCCTGGCGAACCCGGTCATCGAGACCGTCGAGGTCCGATTCGGGGACCGTGTCGGCTCGGAGGCGGTGGTCGTCGAATGAGGCCGCGCATCGGCGTGATCACGTTCCCGGGCTCGCTCGACGACCGCGACGCGCTGCGCGCCGTGAAGGCAATGGGCGGCGAACCCGTTCCGGTCTGGCATGGCGACCGCGAGCTGCCGAAGCTCGACGCGGTGATCCTCCCGGGCGGGTTCTCCTACGGCGACTACCTGCGAACCGGCGCGATCGCCCGGTTCGCAACGGTGATGCGCTCGGTTCGTGACTTCGCGCACGTCGGGGGGCCGGTGGTCGGGATCTGCAACGGGTTCCAGATCCTGTGCGAGGCCGGCCTGCTGCCCGGCGCCCTGATCCGCAACCGCTCGCTGCGGTTCGTCTGCCGCGTGGTGACCCTCCGCGTCGAGACGTCGCTCAGCGCGCTGACGAGCGGCCTGGTGCCCGGCGAGCTGCTGCGGATCCCAGTCAAGCACGGCGAGGGGCAGTTCACCGCGGACGCCGCCGAGCTGCGGCGCATCGAGGACGAGGGCCTGGTGGTGCTCCGCTACACGGACCCCAAGGGCGAGCTCGACGACGCCCACAACCCGAACGGCGCCGCGAACGCCATCGCAGGCCTCCGCAACACGAACGGCAACGTGGTCGGCCTCATGCCGCACCCCGAGCACGCCGTCGATCCCGACACCGGCCCGACGGGCGGCCAGCCGCTGTTCCACTCCCTGCTCGAACGAGCCCTCGAACGCGTCGGCTGACGCTGAACGGCTCTACGGTCGCGGCTGGTCGCGACCGGCGATCGCAAGAGCGATTGACCGGATCAAGGGTCCAGCCGATCCCGGTCTCGTTCCCACTCACGGAACGCGTTCCGGAGCTGCTGCGCCGTCTTTCCGCGACGGACATCGCCGGAGGCGATGCGTGCCTTGGCCTCCTCGATCGCTCGGCGAACGTCGGGCCGTTGCAGGAACTCCCTGCTCGCTCCGCGATCCGGCGTGTCGATCGCCACGAACGTCTCCCGTTCGGCGTCCATCAGGTTCCATCGCTCCTTTCCCCCTCACCATCGCCCTATGTGATCCTTGCGTCAATCATTGCAATCAATCGCCGGATTTCGTCCGCGCGCGGAGGCCGCTCTGCGGGTCCCAGAGCGTGACGGTCTCGCGCTCGTCGGCGAAGGAGAGGACGGCCGCGCGCTCGACGTCGAGGGCGAACACGTGGAAGTTCGGCTCCTCGGGGGCCCAGTCGATGCGGGCGCGGATGGCGTCGCGGTAGGCCTCGCGCGCTGGGGGGTCGGTGACCTCGACGCCGCGGCCCATGAGCTTGATGTCGGGGTCGGTCGCGTGGCGGTCGGCCTGGACGCTGTGGACGACGAGCGGGCTGCCGCGGAGCAGGTCGAGCGCCTTCGGCGAACGCCACATCATGCCCATCATCAGCTCGTCGCCGACGAAATCGAGCTCGCACGGGCTGATGCGCGGCCACCCGTCCCGGGTGACCGTCCCCAGCAGGACGAGCTCGTCTCGGACGAACCGCTTCCGCGCGAGCTCCGCGATCTCCGGGCAGGCGGAGGTGAACTCGCTCCAGCGCACGGCAGCCTCCTCGGGCCGGATATCCTTCCGCCCGTGACCATACCCGCGCCCACCGACACGCCCGCCCCGGGCGCCGAGAGCTGATGGCCGAGGCACCGCCCGCGGAGCCGCTCCACCGCCAGCTCGGCCTCACCGACGACGAGTACGACAAGGTCGCCCTGACCCTCGGACGCGAGCCCAACCGCGCCGAGCTCGCCATGTACAGCGTCATGTGGTCCGAGCACTGCTCGTACAAGTCGAGCAAGGTCCACCTGAGGAAGCTCCCGACCGAGGGGCCGGCCGTGCTCGTCGGCCCCGGCGAGGACGCCGGCGTCGTCGACCTGGGCGACGGGTTGGCGGCGGTGTTCAAGCTCGAGTCGCACTCCCACCCGAGCGCGGTCGAGCCGTACCAGGGCGCCGCGACCGGCGTCGGCGGCATCGTCCGAGACATCCTGTCGATGGGCGCCCGGCCGGTCGCGCTGCTCGACCCGCTGCGGTTCGGCCCGCTCACCGAACGACGGAACCGGTGGCTGTTCTCGGGCGTGGTCGCCGGGATCGGCGGCTACGGGAACTGCATCGGGGTCCCCACCGTGGGCGGCGAGATCTCGTTCGCCGACTGCCACTCCGCGAACCCGACGGTGAACGTGATGTGCGTGGGACTGGCCCCCGTTGGTCGGCTCATGCGGGGCCGCGCGGAGGGCGAGGGGAACCTGCTCGTCCTCATCGGCGGCCGCACCGGCCGCGACGGCATCGGCGGCGTGAGCGTGCTCGCGAGCCGGACCCTCGAGGACGACGCCGAGGACTCGAGGCCGAGCGTCCAGATCGGGGACCCGTTCACCGAGAAGCTCCTGATCGAGTGCTGCCTCGAGCTCATCGAACGCGGACTGCTGATCGGGCTGCAGGACCTCGGCGGCGCCGGGCTGACGTGCGCGATCAGCGAGTCGGCCTCGCGAGCCGGCACGGGCGCCGACGTCGACCTCGACGCGATCCCGCTCCGCCAGGCCGGGATGGAGCCGTTCGAGATCCTCACGAGCGAGTCGCAGGAGCGCATGCTCGCCGTGGTCGCGCCGGGCTCGTACGACGGGGTCCGGGAGATCTGCGACCGGTGGGGCCTGCCGCCCGCGGTGATCGGCACCGTCGCGCCCCACGGGAATGTCCGCGTCAAACGCGGGTCCGACGTCCTGGTCGATGTCCCCGCGAGCTCCCTCGCCGAGGACGGCCCGACCTACCACCGCCTGATGCGCGAGCCGGCGGAGCTCGATGCCGTGCACGAGGACGACCCGACCTTCGTCACCGTCACCACGCCGCCCGGTGAGGCGTTCGTCCGGCTGCTCGGTTCGGCGAACGTCGCCGCCAAGCGATGGGCGTTCGAGCAGTACGACTCCATCGTGGGCGGGCAGACAGTCCAGGGCCCCGGCCACGACGCCGCGATCGTCCGCATCGAGGGAACCCTGAAGGCCATGGCGCTCTCGACGGACGGCAAGGGCCGGTTCGGCGCGCTCGACCCGTACCTCGGCGCGGCCCACGCGGTGGCCGAGGCCGCGCGCAACGTCGCCGTGGTCGGCGCGAAGCCGCTCGCCATCACGAACTGCCTCAACTTCGGGAACCCCGAACGCCCCGAGGTCATGTGGGCGTTCTCGGAGTCGGTGCGGGGGATGGCAGACGCCTGCCGAGCTCTGGGGACTCCGGTCACCGGCGGGAACGTCAGCTTCTACAACGAGTCGGGCGACTCGGCGATCTGGCCGACGGTCGTGGTCGGGATGCTCGGGCTGCTCGACGACTACCGCCTGGCCGTCCGGAGCGGGTTCCCGCGTCCCGGGCTGTACGTGTACCTGCTCGGCGAGACCGTGGCGGAACTGGGCGGAACGGAGTTCTCCGAGGTGGTCCTGGGGCGGCTGTCGGGCCGTCCGCCGTCGCTCGACCTCGACCGCGAGGCCGCGCTGCTCCGGCTGCTCCAGCGGGCGGCGCACGACGACCTGCTGGAATCGGCGCACGACTGCAGCGACGGCGGGCTTGCCATCGCGCTCGCCGAGTCGGCCATGGCGGGCGACACGGGGTTCGCGGTGTCGATGCCCGGCGACCTCCCGCCGCACGTCACGCTGTTCGCCGAGTCAGCGAGCCGGGCGGTCGTGGGCGTCCCCCCCGAGCGGGCTTCGAGGTTCGAGGACCTCGCCGGGGCGCTCCACGTGCCGTTCGCCCGGATGGGCGAGACCGGCGGGCCCCGGATGGTGTTCGACAACTTGTTCGAGCTCACGGTCGCCGAGGCCCGCGCGATCCACGAGGACGCCATCCCCCGGCTCCTCGCCGCCGACTGAGGAGCCCTTCGTCCCGAGGAGCCGGCCGAGCGCGCCCGGGCTGCCCCGCCAGTGCTCGGCGACCACCTCCGGCCCGGCCGTGCGGAGCACGTGACGAAGGATCAGCGCCGCCACCACGAGGTCGTCGAGCGGTCCCAGCACGGGGATGAACTCCGGGACGAGGTCGATCGGCGAGGCGAGCCACACCGCGCCGACCACCAGCCAGGCCTTCGTCCGCCGCGGCACCCGGGCGTCGCGCGTGAGCCCGCGAAACAGCGCCACGAGATTGGGGAGCAGCGCGGCGAGCTCCTTCGCCGCCAGCCGCCGCCCGAAGGCCCACAGCAGGCCGATCGCGAGCAGCCAGGCGGCCGCCCCGACCGCGACCCCGATCAGCAGGCCGCGCACGCGGGGTTCACGACGCCAGGCGCCACAGCAGGAGCAGCCCGCCGACCACCGCGACCGGGATCGAGACGGCCATCACGGTCATCAGGTGCCGGAGCCGGCGGACGGTCGGCGCCACCTCGGCCAGCGCGTTCTCGACGTGGAACCGGCCGACGTCTCGGAACCGGGCGACGGGGATCGCCGGGCGGGCACCGGTCACGGCCTGCCCGGCGTGGACGACGGGCGGCCGACGGACGGCCGGCGAGCGGCGGGCGGTGCGGCGGCGGGCCACCGTGGACAGCCGGCGGACGGCGGATGCGGTTCGAGCGTTCATCTACGTTCCTCCTCGATCGAACACCTGGTCGGCGTAGCGCTCCAGCGCCTCCGCGACCTCCTTCAGGCGGACCTCCGCCTCGGCCGCGTGCGGCGAGCCGAAGACGTCGCGCGTGCGGATCCGCCGGTGCCACCGCCGCAGCCGCTCGAGGGTCTGTTCCTCCTCCTCGAGCTCCGCGTAGGTGAACTTCCCCTTGGCGATCTCGCTCGCGATCTCGCGGTCGTACTTCGCGCAGTCCCCGAGGAACTCGGTCCACTCCTCGTTCCTCGCCGCGGTGAACTGCTCCTCCAGCCGTCCGGCGGTGTCACCCTGCGGTTCGCCGCGGAACACGAACGACTCTCCGCCAGCCTCGGCCACCAGGGCCACGACGTCGTCGACCATCGGGTCGAACTGCTGCCCGGCGGGGAACGACCAGGTCGCCTGCTGCAGCGCGACGGCGCCTCCGCGCTTCAGCCGACGCCACGCGCTCACGCGCCAGCGGCTGGGCTCGGCGGGCAGCCGGTACGAGATCGTCCACCAGTCCATCGTTTCGCCCACAAATGTAGCAGACGTTACATCCAAGGCGGCAACGGCCCGGGGAGCATGGTCAGGGCTTCAGCTCGAACGCTCCCTCGTCGCACTTCAAGCCCTGCGGCCTGGCGACGCCCCGCTGGTCCTTCTTCACGATGGCCTGGCAGGCGGCCTTCGGGACCTTGTTCAGGGCCGGGCTCCCGGTGAGGAGCTTGACGGTCGCCGTCGGGCCGCCGTTCGCCGCGAGCGGTCCCAGCTTCGGCGCCGGATTCACCTGATCCGAGGGCAGCGTCGTCATCGAACAGTCCTGCTGCGTCCCGAGCAGGTTGAACCCTTCGGACGTCGCGGTCCCCAGGCAGTCCGGGCCCGCGTCCGCGGTGTTGAGCGCCAGCAGCACCGCCTCCGAGTGGGTCGCCGTGCCGGACTCGTCGTAGCGCCCGCCGCCACCCGTGAACGGCGACGTCCCCTGCGCGGATGCAGAGTTCCGGACGATGGTGTCGAACCGCAGCGTCAGCAGCTTGTCGATCACGTACAACCCCCCGCCCACGCCGTCCGGCCCGGTGCCGCCGTCCGCCTCCACGGTGTTCCCGGCCACGGTCGAGTCGATCACGAGGTCGCCGGGGGTCGTGTTCTTCCCCTGCAGGCTCAGGCCGCCCCCGGCCGCCTCCGACGAGGCGAGGAACGCCTGCGAGGTCACGCTGTTGTTCGAGATCGTCGACGAGCGAACCGTGAACGGATCGAACCCGTCGGCGAGGATCCCGCCGCCGCCGACCGATGTGGCGCTCCCGTTCGACGTGGCGTCG
>DATLUW010000938.1:0-7225 GCA_035577825.1 Actinomycetota bacterium
CGCCCCCGCCGCGGGAACCGCGGCGAGCGGCACCTGGACGTCGCTCGACGGCCCACCGGTGATCACCGGCACGCCGAGGAGGTTCTGGAAGGTCGTCGGACCGCCCTGCAGCGACGCGAACACGGCGTACGAACCGGTCGACGAGATCGCCGACGGGTCGTACGGGATCTCGAACGCGATCGGGGCGCCACCGGGCGAGTCGATCCGCTGCAGGCCGATGACCGAGCCCGCGGCCGAGCCCTTCGACTGGTCCACGAGAACGACCACCACGACCGAGCCCACGGCAAACCCAAACAACATCAGAAAACCGGTCAACACCCCGGGCGCTTCCTGGGCACGGGCGGCCCCTATCGGGGCGAACATGACCGCGAGCGCGACCAGGACGGCTGCACGCGCCATCGTCCGCTGGATCGAGCTCATCGTCGCGCTCCTCGGCGGGCTCCGAAGTTCGAAGTCTGCCCGCGGAATCCGGGCGGCGGCTTCGTCCCATCAGGACGAACTGCATCGGTCATCGAAGCCGGACCGGCATCCAGGCACGGCGGGTTGCGCGTTCGTGGCGCCCGGGCGTATGAGGTGCAACGAAGCCGCCCGCTGGGTCGCCCGCCGGATCGCACAGGGGGTACGAGATGCGGAAGAAGCTCCTCTTCGCCGGTTCGGTGATCGTGTCGGCGGTGGCGGCGACGATCGCCACGCCCATCGTGGCGTCGGCGGCCCCGCCGATCGTCGTGCACGACGGCCAGTCCATCCAGGCGGCCGTCGACAAGGCCTCGCCGGGAACGACCATCCTGATCAAGCCGGGCACGTACCACGAGGCGGGCAGCCCCTGCCCCACCCAGCCCGGGGTGACGTGCGCGGTGGTCGTGACGAAGGACGGCATCTCGCTCGTCGGCCAGCCCAAGCCCGGGCGCCCGGTCGTCCTCGAGAACGCCGGCGGCCAGGACATGGGGATCGCGTTCGCCCGATCCGGTGACCCGAGCTGTCTCGATGACGCAGCCCAGCGAATCCAGGGAGCGCTCGTCAAGGGGTTCACGGTGAACGGGTTCGAGGGCGAAGGGGTGTTTCTGTTCTGCGTTGACGGGTGGCAGGTCACCGGCGTGAGTGCGAACGGCAACGGCGAGTACGGCATCTTCCCCTCGCACGTCGGCGCCGGCCGCGTCGACCATTCCGAGGCCTCCGGCTCGAACGACACCGGCATCTACATCGGCCAGTCGCACGACGTCCGCGTCGACCACAACACCTCGACGGCCAACGTGAGCGGGTTCGAGATCGAGAACAGCACCGGCGTCCGCCTCGACCACAACCGGGCGGAGGGCAACACGGGCGGGATCCTGTCGTTCGTGCTGCCGTTCCTCGACGTGAACACCAACACGAACAACCGCATCGACCACAACGTCGCGACGTTCAACAACAAGCCGAACACCTGCGAGGACCCGGAGGACGCGGTCTGCAACGTCCCGGCCGGCACGGGGATCCTCGTGGTCTCCGCGGACTCGAACACGGTCGACCACAACAGCGCGACCTGGAACAACTCGATCGGGATCGGCCTGGGCAATCTCTGCCTGCAGCTGCGCCTCACGCCCGAGCAGTGCGCCGGCCTCGGCATCGAGCCGAACCCCGACGGAAACACGGTTGAGTTCAACACCGCGCGGGCGAACGGCCTCCAACCCGACCCGATCCTCTCCCCGCTCCCGGGCTCCGACCTCCTGTGGGACACGACCGGCACCGGCAACTGCTGGGCGGGCAACAGGTTCGACACGCAGTTCCCCGACCCGCTCCCAGCCTGCTGAGGACCCGGCGGCGTCGGTCACGCGGCGGGCGGCTGCCAGGAGGCGAGGAACTTTCGGGCGGCCTTCCGGCCGTTGCGGTACAGGAGGTCGCGCTTCGTCTCGCTCAGGTCGAACTCGGTCGCCCGGACGCCCGTCGTGTCGACGAACACGGTGTTCGCGATCGCGTGGTCGTCGTCGATGTGCAGATTGTCGTACCAGGTGACCATGGACTCCACCATCGCCACGGCGAACTCGATCGTGTTGTGGATCGGGAACATGTGGACCTGCTTCGGGTCGGGGCGGCCGGACAGCTTCACGCCGATCGTCGGCCGGAGCGGGGTCGGGTCGGTCGAGGTGAACACGTCGATCGGGTACAGCGACATCAGCCCGCCGTCGACCACGTACGAGGTCGCCGTCGGACGACCCGTCGCGCGCAGTTGCGCCGGCTCGAAGAAGAACGGGATCGACATCGAGGCCCGCACGGCGTCGGCGACCAACTGGTCGTCGGCCACGAGCCCGTACTCCGGGTAGTCCCACGGGAGCCGGACGAGCCGCCCCCTGGACACGTCGGCCGCCAGCACCACGAGCCGGTACCGGCGGTTCGGCGGCAGCGAGGGATCGTCGATCCGGAGGTCGCCGAACGTCCGCTTCCCACGCCCGGCGAGGATGCCGTCCAGCCAGGTTCGCAGGTACTCCCCCTCGTAGACGCCCTTCTCGAACAGGACGGAGGCCACCTCCCCGATCGGACCGAGCCGGTCCAGCAGGCCGCGGTCCCGGAACTTCCGGTAGTCGACGTCGCGCATGGTTCGGACGAGCTTCCGCAGCGGGAGGTCGGCCGCGACGAGCGCCCCGACCACCGCGCCCGCGGAAGTCCCCGCGACGCGCCGCACGGAGAAGCCCCGTTCCCGCAGGACCGCGTACGCGCCGACGAGGCCGATCCCCTTGACCCCGCCGCCTTCGAGCACCAGGTCGACGTCCATGGTTCCTCCTCCGCGGGCGGCCGACCCCCTCGACAGAGGTGATTCCACCACGCGGGCGTTCGGAGGGAACGGTCACATCGGCCGCGCCGGGCCCGTCACTACGATGACGGGCCCGGAAGGACGCGACCGATGGACCAACACGACTGGCTGGCGAAACGGTTCGAGGAGCACCGCACGCACCTCGAGGCCGTGGCCTACCGGATGCTCGGGTCGCGGACCGATGCCGACGACGCCGTGCAGGAGGCCTGGGTTCGACTGGGCCGGACCGGCGGCGACGGCATCGAGAACCTCGGCGGATGGCTGACGACCGTCGTCGCCCGCGTGTGCCTGGACATGCTCCGATCCCGCGAGTCGCGCCGCGAGGATCCGCTCGAGGCCGAACCCGAACCCCGCCTACGCCTGGTGAAGGAGGCGGGCGACCCCGAGCACGAGGCCGTCGTGGCCGACTCCGTCGGGCTGGCGCTCCTGGTGGTGCTCGACACGCTCACCCCGGCCGAACGGCTGGCGTTCGTGCTGCACGACACGTTCGGGGTGCCGTTCGAGGAGATCGCGCCCATCATCGGGCGCTCCCCCGCCGCCGCCCGTCAGCTCGCGAGCCGGGGACGGCGCCGCGTCCGCGGCGCCCGGGCCGCCGGCGGCCGCTCCGACGCCGCCTCCGACCTGGCACGGCGCCGCGCGGTGGTCGATGCCTTCCTGGCCGCGTCGAGGAGCGGCGAGTTCGACGCCCTGGTCGCTGTGCTCGACCCCGACGTGGTGCTCCGGATGGACGGCGCCGGGGTCATGTCGGGCGGACCGACCGTGGTCCGCGGGCGGGAGACGATCGCCGGGCAGTTCGTCGGCCGGGCCAAGGCCGCCCGGCCGGTGCTGGTGGACGGCGCGCCCGGCCTCGTGTGGATGGAGCGTGGCCGCCCGCAGGTGGTGTTCGCGTTCATCGTTCGTCATGACCGGATCTCCGAGATCGAACTGATCGGCGACCCCGACCGCATCGCCGCGTTGGAGCTGTCCGCGATCGGGGACTGACGGCGTCGGGGCGGCCTCAGCCCCGGCCGAGCCCCGCCAACGCCAGCAGCGTGAGGAACACCAGCAACATGGATCCTCCTGCCTTCGCCGGGATCCCGTGTCCCGCCCGACACAGCGCCTTCATGACCGTGCTCCCTTCGTTCCGTCCACTCCGATGGAGGATGGAACCGTGCGGTAAAGGGGCGCTAAAGTCCGATCGCGTTGACGCTCGAATTCCGCGTTCTGGGTCCGCTGGAAGCCGTCCGGGGAGGGAGCCCGGTGCGGCTGGGCGGGCGCAAGCAGCGCTCCCTGCTCGCTGCATTCGTGCTGCACCCCGGCGAGTTCCTCTCCACGGATCGGCTCATTGAGGACCTGTGGCGCGGCGACGACGGCGGCGCCACCGCCCGGCTGCAGGTCCACGTCTCCCAGCTCCGGAAGTCGCTCGGGCCCGACGGCGAGCTCCTCGAGACCCGTCCGGGCGGGTACGTCCTGAGCACGGCCGCCGATGCCATCGACGCCCACCGGTTCGAACGGCTCGCGGAGCACGGGCGCGTGGCGCTCGCCTGCGGGGACGCCGGAGAGGCGCGCCGGATGATCCGGTCGGCGCTCGGCCTGTGGCGGGGGCCGGCCCTCGGCGACCTGGCCTACGAGCCCGTCGGCGAGCGCGACGCCGCCCGGTTGGAGGAGATCCGGCTGGTCGCGACCGAGGACCTGATCGACGCGAACCTCGCCCTCGGCCGGCACCGCGCGGTCGTGGGCGAGCTCGAGGGCCTCGTCGCGGAGCATCCCCTGCGGGAACGGCTGCGGGGGCAGCTCATGCTCGCCCTGTACCGCTCGGGGCGGCAGGCCGACGCGCTCGACGCGTACGCCGCCGCCCGCGACCAGCTGTCGGAGCAGGGGCTCGACCCGGGCCCCGAGCTCGAGGCGCTGCAGGTGGCGATCCTCCGGCAGGACCCGGACCTCCTGATCGAGCCGGCCCCGGCCGCCGCCCCCCCGCCGGGGACGCCCGCCCCGACGGACGCGGCCGTCGGGGCGACGCTCGTGGAGCGCGGCGACTTCCTCGACACCCTCGGCGGCTCCCTGGAGCAGGCCAGGACGGGGCGCGGTGTGCTGGTGTTCCTCGGCGGCGAGGCCGGCGTCGGGAAGACCGCGCTCGTCGCGCGGTTCGCGGAGCAGAGCGAGGACCGGGCGCGGATCCTGATGGGCGCCTGCGAGGGCGGCGTGACGCCGCGGCCGCTCGGGCCAGTGTTCGACATGCTGCCCGGGCTGCGGGAGCACGCGTCCGCGGGTGCCGCCGACCGCGACGGCGACGCCGAGGGGTCACGTTCCCGGGAGTCCCTGTTCGAACGGTTCCTCCGGGAGCTCGAACACGAACCCTGCCTCGTGGTGGTCGAGGACGTGCACTGGGCGGACGAGGCCACGCTCGACCTGCTCCGGCACCTCGGGCGGCGGGTGTCGCGGCTGCCGGCGCTCGTCGTCGCGACGTACCGGGACGACGAGGTCGGGCGCGGTCACCCGCTGACGGCGGTGCTGGACGACATGGCCGCGCTGCCGTCGACGCGGCGGATGGCGCTCCCCCGCCTGTCGGAGCACGGGGTGGCGACGCTGGCCGGCGACGCTGATGTCGACGCGTTCACGCTGTTCCGCTCGACCGGCGGGAACGCGTTCTTCGTGACGGAGGTGCTGGCGGCGCGGTCGGGCGGCGGGGACGGCGGCCCCGCGGTCCCGGCGACCGTGCGCGACGCCGTGCTGGCCCGCGCGGCCCGCCTGTCCCCCCCGGCCCGGGAGGCGCTCGACGCCGCGTCGGTGATCGGGTTCCGGATCGAACCGTGGCTCCTCAAGGGGCTGATCGACGGCGACGCCGACACCGTCGCCGAGTGCGTCGAGCGGGGGATGCTCCGCTCCGAGGAATCCGGGCTGGCGTTCCGCCACGAGCTGGCCCGGCTGGCGATCGAGGAGAGCATCCCCCCCGAACGTCGGGTGGCCCTGCACCGTCGCATCCTGGATGCGCTGGTCGAGGCCGGCGCGGGCGCCGACCAGGCCGCGCGCCTGGCGCACCACGCGGAGGCGGCCGGCGACGGCCGCGCGGTCCTGACCTACGCGCCGGCCGCCGCGCGCCGGGCCGCGCACCTCGGCGCCCACCGGCAGGCGGTCCAGCAATACGAACGCGCCCGGCGGTTCTCCGTCGGGATGGCGGAGGCCGATCGCGCCGACCTCGACGAACGATGCGCGGTCGAGTGCTACCTGACCGATCGGATCATCGAGGGGATCGACGCCCTGCGGGTGGCGCTGGACGTCCGCCGCCGCCTGGGCCAGGCCGGCAAGGTCGGCGTGGATCTCCGGTGGCTGTCCCGGCTGTCCTGGTACGCCGGCCGGGGCCGGGACGCCGAGGCGTACGGCGACGAGGCCGTCGAGGTGCTCGAAGGGCTCCCCGCGGGCCGCGAGCTGGCGTACGCGTACAGCAACATGTCCCAGCTCCGGATGCTCGCCCAGCACAACGCCGAGGCGATCGAATGGGGCGAACGCGCGATCGCGCTCGCCGAGGAGGTCGGCGACACCGAGGTCCTCTGCCACGCCCTCAACAACGTGGGGACCGCCCTGCTGTACCTCGAACGCGCCGACGAGGGCCGGCCCCTCCTCGAGAGGAGCCTCGAGATCGCGAGGGAGGCCGACCTCGACCATCACGCCACCCGCGCGTACGCCAACCTGACGTCGGGGTTCATCATCCTGCGGCGGTACGCGGAGGCGGACGCGTGGTTCGGCCCCGCGCTCGCGTACTCGGAAGCGCGCGACCTCGACGCCATCCGGCCGTATCTCGAGGGGTGGCGGGCCGTGTCACACCTCGAGCAGGGTCGGTGGGACACCGCCTTGGCGGTGGCCCGGGGAACCGCGGCGCCGCAGATCGCCCCCGTGAGCCGGATGGTGGGGCTCGTCGTGCTGGGGCTGGTGGCGGCGCGGCGGGGGACCGCCGACCCCTGGCGGCACCTCGACGAGGCGCTGACCCTGGCGGAGCCGACCGCCGAGCTGCAGCGCCTGTGGCCGGTGGCCGTCGCGCGCGCCGAGGCCGCGTGGCTCGAGGGCGACCTCGCCCGGGAGGCGCCGCTCCTCCGCCGCCTGCTCCCCCTCGCCGACGAACGGGGGGTCTCCTGGAGCCTGGGCCAGATCGCGTTCTGGCTGCACCGGGCCGGCGGGCTCGACGTAGCCCCGCCCCGCGCGGCCGAGCCGTTCTCGCTGCAGATCGGGGGCCGGTGGGCCGAGGCCGCCGAGCGGTGGCAGCAGATCGGATGTCCCTACGAGCGCGCGACGGCGCTCGGCGAGACGGACGACGCCGTGTCGCTCCGAACCGCGGCGGAGATCCTGGGGCGGCTCGGCGCGGCACCGGCCGCCGCCCGCGTGGCCGATCGCACGCGCGCGCTCGGCATCGAGGACGCCGCGCAAGAAATCCCGCCGGGCGAGCGAGCGTTGCAGTCGTGACGATGG
>DATLUW010000939.1:0-2745 GCA_035577825.1 Actinomycetota bacterium
CCCACGCCTCCACCCTCTCCCCCCTGCGTCTCGGCGAGAACCCCACGAACGTCGACACGTATTCGCAGCTTGCGCTCCTGAATGACAACGAGCAGGGCAAGCGCGGCTCGATCATCGCCGAGCACCGCGAGGGGATCGGCCATCTGGTGATGCTGTCGCTGTCGGACGTCGAGGAGTATTGGCCCGACGAGAAGCAAGGGCTGATCCTCGGGCCGGAGCAGTCGGTGGAGTCCGTCACCCTCAAGAAGTCGGACATCCCGACGCAGTACCGGGTGCGGCCGGCGACGGGGCAGCCGCAGCCGCGGTCGCAGGGCGCTCAGGTCAAGAAGATCGACGCGATCTGGCAGGCCGCCGTGGCGTCGCTTGTGGTGCAGACCGATCCGGCCGCATGGACGGACTGGTACAAGCGGTCGCTCGAGGCCGGGCAGCCGCAGAAGCTACCGGCCGCCGGGGCGACGTCCCAGGATCAGATCATTTCCCTGGAGAACATGCTGATGCGGCAGGGCGAGTGGGTCGAACCCGCCTACTACGACCCCATCCAGTTGCACGTTCCGGGACACCGGATGGAGCAGGACCGCGCCCGCGCCGAAGGCGACACCCCCACGGCGCAGTTGCTCGAACAGCACATCCAGCGGCACCTGTACTGGTCGACGGTCAACGCGCAGCAGCAAGCCGCGATAGGGCCGCAACCGGAGCCGCAAGACGCAACCACCGGCGGGCCCGCCACGGAGTCTCAACCCGCTCAGGGCTCGAGCGCAGGCCCGCCCGTTCCACCCACCTCCACCCCCTAATCGTCGCCCGTCGCACTACGCGGGCGAGAGCAATCCCGCTCTCGACGAAAGGACTGAACACGCATGGCACTCGCAATCACCCTCGACACACCGCGGTCCCGCAACGTCACATTCATCGGCGGCCAGAAGGTCCGCCGCGGCCTGATGAACCTCGGGAACCCGTACGTCGTCGGCGGCGTCTCGATCGGCGCCACCGAAATGAAGGCGCTCGGACTCAGGACGCTCGATCACCTGGACGTCGGCGGCTGCTCCGTCGATGGGGCGATCACCGTCATGTACGACAAGGCCAACCAGAAGATCAAGGCGTTCACCGCGTTCGGCACCGAAGCCGGCGCGGTCGACCTGTCCGCCGCTGGCAAGAACTTCCGCTTCGAGGCGGAGGGCAAGTAACCCCATCCTCAAGGGAGGACCCGAATGCTGATCGACCTGTTCCAGCTCGAAACCGCCGTCGAAGGCGGCGGTGAAGGCGGGGCACCGGCAGAAGCCGTGGCCGAAGCCCCGGAGGCCGAGGCCACAACTCCCGTCGAGGAGGCCGCGGCGCCGGAAGAAGCACGCACGTACAGCCAGGACGAGTTCGACCAGGCTGTCCGCCAGGTGGCGTTCGACGCCGCCGAAGAAGCGAACGCCATGCTCGAGGCGCGTCTCGCCCGGTTCAACGGGAACACCCCGATCCCGGGTGCGACACCGGGGCCGATGAGCGGCCACCCGGGGCTGCCCGCGATCCCCGAGCTCGACCCGTTCGACCCCGACTCGGTCAACGCGTACAACGAGGCCCGCGAGGCACACATGCTCGCCCGGTTTGAGCAGATGCTCGACCAGAAGGTCGGGCCGGTCACGCAGACGTTCGAGCAGCAGCAGCACGCTGAGACTCTCGCCCGCGGCGAGGAGGCACTCCGCGACATCGTCTCGGACGCCGTTTCAGCCGGTGAGGACATCACCGAGGAGTCGAAGGGGATCGCGGAGACGTTGGCGACGTCGCTGTTCCCGGTGTTCGCCGAGAGGTACGGCCCGGATTCGCCGCGTGCTGCGGAGGCCGCGATCTATCACGCCGTCGACACCCTTCGCCAGATCGAGAAGGCTGCCGAGGCTCGCGGCGCTGCGAAGCAGGCGAACTCGCTCGCCACGCTCGCCGGTGCGAACGGTGAGCCGGCCGCCGGGCAGGGCATCGCCGTTGAGGGTCATCCGCTCCAGCCGCTCTCACCGAGCGAGATCGCCCGGAAGTACACGACGGCGTAGACCCGTGCGGGGATAGCCGGTGCATGGCCGGGGCTCATAACCCCGGACCTTGAGGGTTCGACACCCTCCCCCGCCACTTAGCTCGACCAACCCACAACCCCGAACCCGCGGGGCGGTAAGCCCGTGGTCCTGAAAGGAACCAAAACATGGCAGCACCACAGCTCTCGAACTACCAGAACTTCCTCGTGGAGCTGATGGTCGGCCAGCAGATCGTTTTCGGCTTCGAGCATCCGCTCCTCGCCGAGCTGACCGGCCTCCAGCGCCAGGGAGCCAACTCGCAGTACGTGTTCACTCGCGATCCGAACCAGGAGCGGTTCACCGCCGCGATGGACGTCGGCAAGGACGTCTTCCACGGCAAGAAGGTCACGGTGCCGCTCCAGCTCAACGACGTCTCGTCGCAGGCGATCGCGGAGAAGGCCACCTTCCCCGTCACCGCAGCGTTCGACACGAACCAGGCGACGTACAACCTGATCTCGCGTCTCACCGCGATCTCGCTGACGAAGGAGCTCGAGGACGACGCGAAGGACGGGTCGACGTCGGCGATGGAGGCTGTCGCCGCGTACACGCAGTCGGCGTACCGGGCGCACGCGCGCCTCGACAACGACTTCCTGCACGGCTCCGCCGTCGGGACGACCGCCACGAACGGTCTGCTCGCGAACGTGACGTCGGCCTCCGGTTCGCCGGGTCTGACGATCCCGGTCGCGAACGCCAACATGGA
>DATLUW010000940.1:0-3092 GCA_035577825.1 Actinomycetota bacterium
CGACAGCACCAGGTCCGCCGACAGCTCGTCGCCGTTGGCCAGCACGACGCCTGACGCCTGTCCGTTCTTGACATGGATCTTCGCGACCGGCGTCTCGGTGCGGATCTCGACGCCGGCTTCGCGCGCCGCGGCCGCGATCGCGTTCGAGATCGCGCCGGTGCCCCCGCGCGCGAAGCCCCACGATCGAAAGGCGCCGTCAATCTCGCCCATGTAGTGGTGCAGCAGCACGTACGCGGTTCCCGGCGAACGAACCCCCTGGAACGTGCCGATGATCCCGGAGGCCGACATCGTCGCGATCAGCGGGTCCGTCTCGAACCACTGCTGCAGGAACTCCGTCGCGCTCATCGTCATCAGCTGGATGAAGACGTCCCGCTGGCGGTGGGACAGGGAGCGCCACGCCTTCACCATCCCGCCGAGCGGCAGCCATTCCATCGGTCGCGGGCGGCCGGGGTCGGGCGGGGTCATCGCGAGGATCGGCTTCACGAACCTCGCCATGTCGACCATCAGCTGGCCGTATTCCTCGTAGGCCTCAGCGTCGCTCTTCGACCAGCGGCGGAGCTCGCGCATCGTCCGGCCGTGGTCGTTGACGCGCCACAGGTAGCCGTCGTCGAGCGGGGTCATCGTCCCGTCGAGCGGGAGGATCTCGAGGCCGTGGGCCGGGAGGTTCAGGTCGCGGATGATCTCCGGGCGGAGCAGCGACACGACGTAGGACGCGACGCTGAACCGGAACCCGGGGAAGACCTCCTCGGTGACCGCCGCGCCGCCGAGGACGTTGCGGCGCTCCAGGACGACCGCCCGCAGCCCGGCCTTGGCCAGGTACGCCGCCGCCGTGAGGCCGTTGTGGCCCCCCCCGATCACGATGGCGTCGTACCGCTCCCCCACGCGTCCCTCCTCGGGCGACGGAACCGGGAGGGTAGCAGCGGCGTAGGAGTGCAGTGCGCTCCCAACGGTCCAATCCCGAAGGTCCCCGCACGCCGTATCTAGGGACGATGAGCGCGGGTCGAGCCCGGGGCGGGGTGCGGCGGAGGCCCCGGGCTCCCCGCGCCTTCGTGTTCACCCTCCTGATTGCACTGTTCACTACCGCATGCACCGGTTCAGGCGGCAACACCTCGGACACAACCGCAGCCACGTCCGGCGCGACAGGTGAGGGGCCCTCCGTGGCTCCGACCACGGATGAACCGACCTCGGCGCCGGTCACGACCGGAACATCGGGTTCCGGGACGTCCGCGCCGTCGACTTCCGCACCGGGGACATCCTCACCGCCGGCATCGCCGGTCGACCCCGTGAGTTGCCCGGTTCCCCCGACCGCCGCGCCGCCCGCCGACGCGCCCGTCTACACCATGCATCTCCGGCTCGATCCCACGAAGGGAACCGCGGACGGCGACCTGACGGTGTCCTTCACCACGGACGTCCCGACCGACCGGCTCGTGTTCCGGCTGTGGCCGAACGCCCCGCGCCAGGCCGGCGAGGGCGCGAAGCTCACGGCCGGCCCGGTGACCTCGGACGGGAAGCAGCTCGCGTCCGAGCAGCCCGACCCGACGACGCTCGTGGTGCACCCGCCGGCGGACCTCGCCGCCGGCGACTCCATCACGGTTTCGATGCCGTTCCGGCTGCAGACGCCCGGAGCGGTGCTCGACCGCATCGGCCACGACGACGGAACGATGTGGCTGGGTTCGTTCTTCCCGATCCTCGCGTGGGAGCCGGGCGTCGGGTGGGCGACCGACCCGCCGACCACGTCGCTCGCGGAAGCGTCCACATCACCGACGGCGAACTTCGACGTGACGATCTCCGCGCCAAAGGGTTCGAAGGTGTTCGCGTCGGGCGTGCAGGACGGCGACCACTGGACTGCGCAGGACGTTCGCGACTTCGCCGTCGGCGTCGGGAAGTTCACGTCCGCGACCACCACCGCGCACGCTCCTGACCCCGTCAAGGTGACCGTCGGCGTCGAGGAGGGCGTTCGCATCCCCGCCGCCGAGGCCGCCGACCGGGTCGCCCGCGACCTGGCGCTGCTGTCGAAGCTGTACGGCGCCTACCCCTGGCCGGAGCTGCACGTGACGATCACACGCGACATCGGCCGGGCCGGCATCGAGTACCCCACGATGATCTTCGAGGGGGCGGCGCGGTTCGCCCTCACGGTCAGCCACGAGGTCGGCCACCAGTGGTTCTACTCGCTGGTGGGGAACGACCAGGCCCGCGACCCCTGGCTCGACGAGGCGCTCGCGACGTGGGCGGCGGCGAACGTCAGCGGCTACCTGGACTTCATGCGCTCCCAGACCGCGACCGGATTCGAACAGAACCACGTGGCGTACCCGATGACGTTCTGGGACCGATTCCCCGACAACTACGGGGAGGGCGTGTACTGGCGGGGTGCGCAGGCGCTCGACGCGCTCGGACCCGTCGACGCGGTGAACTGCGCGCTGCGCCGCTACGTGGCCGAGCACGCGTACGGCATCGCCACCACCCCGGGCCTGGTCGCCTCGCTCGCCGAGGTCTTCCCGGGCGCTCCGAAGGTGCTCGAACCGTTCGGCATCCCGGCAGGCGCCTGACCCCCGGCGGCGGGTCGGCCCCGCCCCGGCTGTGGGAACATGCGGCCGCCCGAGGGGAGGTCACGATTCGCGATGAGTGAGGGGACGGCGTTCCACGAGCGGACCGCGCCGCTGAACCGCAAGCTGCAGTGGCGCGAGTGGTCCGGGTACTGGGCGGCGAGCGCGTACTCGGACTCCTGGGACATCGAGTACAACGCGATCCGGAACCAGGCGGCGCTGATCGACGTGTCGCCGCTGTTCAAGTACCGTCTGAGCGGGCGGGACGCCGTGCACCTGGTCGATCGCGTCATCACGCGCGACGCGTTCAAGCTGTCGGTGGGACAGGTCTACTACACGCCCTGGTGCGACGAGTACGGCAAGGTTATCGACGATGGGACGGTGACGCGGCTGTTCGAGGACAGCTTTCGCTGGACCGCTGCCGATCCGAGCCTTCGCTGGATCACGCAGAACGCGATCGGCCTCGACGTGTCGATCGAGGACATCTCGGAACAGGTCGCGGCGCTCGCGCTTCAGGGGCCGACGTCAGGACGTCTGCTCAGCGTCGTC
>DATLUW010000941.1:0-3772 GCA_035577825.1 Actinomycetota bacterium
CCGGGCTGTCCCCGCCGGCGGCGATGTCGGCGAGTGCCGCCTCGCCGTCGCCGAGGTTCAGCTGGAGCGCCGCACGCATCGTCCGGTACAGCCCGCGCGTCTGGACATCCTCCGAGTCGCGGACGGTCTCGAGGCCCTCGACCAGCTGTTCGGCCTGCTCGAATTCACCGCGCGCGCCGTACACGAACGTCGCCGGGAGCAGCTCGATGTACACCGTCGTCAGCGCGGCGATGTCGGACGACCGCTGCACCTCCTCGGTCCGGGCGATGGCCTCGTCCCACCGGCCGAGCTCGACCAAAGGACCGATGACGCCGGCCGAGAGCGTCAGCTCGTAGAGGCGGTCGCCGTAGCGATGCGCGAGCTCGATGCTGGACGCGGTCACGTCGAGCTCCTCCTCGTAGCGGTTCCACGCCTCGAGGTAGGCCCCCATGTTGCGCTGCGCGCGGAGCGCGGCCTGCGGGAGGTCGTTGTCGAGCGCGACCTGCAGGGCGTGATCCAGGAGCACGCGCGATTCCTCGGGCCGACCCTTGGCCGCCAGGATGAGCGACTTCGTCGTCATTGCCTGGGACAGCACCTCGGGGAGCTGAAGCGCTTCAGCCGTTTCGAGAGCCTGCTCGATCCGCACCGCCGCGTCGTCCGGTCTTCCGACGAAGAACTGCACCCGCCCCAGCTGCGCGGCAAGCATCGCGGTGTCCTCGTCGAGCGGCTCGCCCTCCAGGGCGCCGAAGGCGCGCTCCATGCGTTCGACTGCGCGATCGATGTTCCCCTCGGCGAACTCGACCTCGCCCAGGCGGGCGGCGGCGCGCGCGGCGTCGTGGGGGAGTCCGGCCTCCGAGAAGCCGGCGATGGCCGCCTCGAGCAGCCGGTGGGTGTCCTCGCGGTGTCCGGCCCGCCATCCCATCCGGCCAGCCCGCTCCAGCAGGGTCGCGACCTCGGCTGGGCCGTCGGAGAGGTCCGCGGCCTGTTCGAAGTACCGCATGGCCTCGTCGCCGGCGGCGAGCGAGGCCGCGCGCTCCGCCGCCCGCACGAGCATGGCTCGGGCGCGGCTCCGGATCTCCTGCGCGTCGTCGGCCTCCGGCGCTGCCCGGTACGCCTCCATGTAGTGGGCCGCCATGACCTCGGCGATCTCGTCCTCCTCGCCGGCCCAGACGATCTCGAGATGCTGTGCCGCGGCCAGGTGGCGGATCTTGCGGTCCCGCTTGGACAGGGTCTCGTGGGCGACCGTCCGGACGAGGTCCTGCAGGAACCCGTACTGCCCCCGCTCGGGGGAGCGCGGATCGGCCTGGAGGCTGAGGATCTCCTTGCGGACGAGCGATGCCAGGATTGGCTCGAGCTCCTGCTCGGTCATGCCGGAGAGCGCCGACAGGGCGGGCTGCATCGAAGTCTTGCCCAGCACCGCGGCGTCCTGTGTGACCCGGCGCTCCTCGGGCGTCAGGCCGTCGAGGCGGGCCGCGATCAGCGCGTGGAGCGTCTCCGGGACCTCGAGCGACTCCACCGGCCCGGCCGGTCGGTAGCCGTTCCCCTCGCGGACGACGAGGCCGCGATCGAGCAGCATCCGGACCGTCTCGACGGCGTACAGGGGCACGCCCTCGGCCCGCGCCAGGATGCGTTCGGTGAGCTCCGGCGGCAGGCCCGGGACGAGCCCCGACAGGAGCTGGTGCATCGTCGCCGGCGACAGCGCCTCGAGGTACTGCGACGTGAAGTTGCGCTTGCCGGCGCCCCACGTCGGGTGGCGCTCGGCCAGGTCCGGGCGGGCCAGCGTGAGAACGAACAGCGGGTGGTTCCGGGACCAGTCCAGGAGGTACTCGACGAACTCCAGCAGTGACGCGTCCGCCCACTGCATGTCCTCGAACACCAGGATGGTCGGGTAGGTTTCCGTGAGTCGTTCGAAGAACAGCCGCCACGCCCCGAACAGGTCCTCGCGGTCACGCGTCGTGCGTTCCTCGAGACCGAGGAGGTGCGCGAGGCGCGGCTCGACCCACCGGCGTTCCTCCGGGTCGGTCAGGTGCTCCTCGACGCTCGCCTGGAGCTTCTCGAGGGCGGAGGCGGGTTCCTCGGCCTCCAGGATGCCGGCCCGCATGCGGACCATCTCTGCGAGCGCCCAGTAGGTGACGCCCTCGCCGTAGGACAGGCACCGCCCCCGGTGCCAGTACATGGTGTCCGACAGCCCGTCGATGTACTTGAAGAACTCCCACGCCAGCCGCGACTTCCCGATGCCGGCGATGCCGACGACGGACACCAGGTGGGCGGTCCGCTGCTCCGCCGACGCGTGGAACATGTCCTTCACCAGGCGCAGCTCGCGGTCGCGTCCGACGAACGGTGGCTCGAGCCCCACGAACTTCAGCGCGCCCCCGCGCCCCGCGACGACCCGAAGCGCGCGCCACAGCGGGAGCGGTTCGGTCTTGCCCTTCAGCTCGTGGGTGCCGGCGTCCTCGTACACCACGGCTGCCTCGGTCGCCCGGCGCGTTGCCTCGCCGACGAACACCTGGCCGGGCGCGGCCGCCGATTGGATCCGCGAGGCGGTGTTCACGAGGTCGCCTGCCACCATGCCCTGGCCCTGGGCCCCCAGGGTGACCGCCGCCTCGCCGGTGAGGACACCGGCCCTGGCGAGCAGGTCGGGGATGCCGTTGGCCTCGCCGAGCTCGGCCACCGCGTCGACGAGGTCGAGAGCTGTTCGCACGGCCCGCTCGGCATCGTCCTCCTGGGCGACAGGGGTGCCCCAGACGGCCATCACCGCGTCGCCGATGAACTTCTCGATGGTTCCGCCGTATCGCATCACGAGGCGTTCGGCCGTCTCGAAGTACCGCGACAGCAGCTCGCGAACCTCCTCCGGGTCCCGGGACGCCGAGAGCGTCGTGAACCCCACCAGGTCGGTGAACAGGACCGAGACCAGCCGCCGTTCGGAAGTCGCCGCCCCGGAAGGGCCGGCTGTCGTGGCCGTCGGCACCGGCGGGGCGAGCGCGGTGCCGGAGAGCGGCGATCCGCACTCGCCGCAGAACTGGTCGTCGGGTTCGTTCGCGGCGCCGCAGGCGCCGCAGATCACCGCGAGGGGCGAGCCGCAGGACGAGCAGAACTTCCTGCCCGGACGGTTCTCCCTCCCGCACGTTGCGCAGATCATGGCGACGCGCCAAGCGTACGAAGCGGGACGGGCATGCGCCAGTGGTTCGCCCCACAGGACCGCCGCGAGCCCGTCAGCCCGCGAGGCGGCGGATCGCGTGCAGCTTGTTGTGCGCGTCGAGCGCGGCCACCTTGTAGGACTCGGCGAGGGTCGGGTAGTTGAAGACCGCGCCGGTGAGGTAGTCGAGCGTCCCGTCGTTCCCCATCACGGCCTGTCCGATGTGCACGAGCTCGGTCGCGCCGGTCCCCAGGACGTGCACGCCGAGCAGCCGGCGGTCCTCCTGCGACACCAGGATCTTCAGCATGCCGTACGAGTCCCCGATGATCTGCCCCCGGGCCAGCTCGCGGTACCGGGAGATCCCGACCTCGTACGGCACGGCGGCGTCCGTGAGCTCGGCCTCGGTCTTCCCGACGAACGAGATCTCGGGGATCGTGTAGATCCCGATCGGCAAGAGGTCCTGCATGTCGACGACCTCCTGCCCGAGCGCGTCGAGCGCCGCGATCCGGCCCTGCTCCATGGCGGTCGCCGCGAGGCTCGGGAACCCGATCACGTCGCCCACTGCGTAGATGTTCGGCACGGACGTCCGGAACCGCCCGTCGACTCGGATCCGCCCGCGATCGTCGGCCGCGAGCCCCGCGTTCTCGAGGCCGAGCC
>DATLUW010000942.1:0-2021 GCA_035577825.1 Actinomycetota bacterium
CGTGTAGTTGACGTGCGCGTTCGGGTCGCTGAAGGACTCGATGATGGGTAGGTTCGGGAAGTTCAGGTTGAGCGACTGGCCCGGGATGATCAGCTGCGGCGATACGAGCGGCCCCTGCGTCGAGCCCTGGCCGCCGCCGAGGTTGATCTCTGTGGCGCTGTAGAGACCCCCCTGGAAGCTGAGGTTGGTCGACGACATCAGGCCCTGGGACTCGATGATGAGGAGGGACTTCGTCGTGTCCCAGCAGTCGGGGGAGCTCGTGTTGTTCGCGTTGGCGACGTCGCATGTTCCGCTCTTGACGTGGACGCAGAGGACCGTGCCGTTCGAGGCGAACACGGTCCCGGCGACGAAGAGGCTCGTGACTCCCGTGTAGGTCAACGGTGTGCTGTTGCTGATGTCGAGGTTGCCGGTGAAGTAGAGGTAACCGTAGAGCGCCACCGTGTGGGCGGAGGAGTTGTAGGTGACGGAGCCGACCGTGGCGCCGCTCACGCCGTCCTTGATCGTGCACGTGTAGCCGGTGGAGCCGGCCCCCGAGGCAGGCGTCAGATAGAAGGTGGCGCTGGAGAGCGAGACCCCGTTCGTGCAGGAGACCGTCGATGCTGCCTGCTGAGCGGCGATCCCCGCCCAGTCGACGGCCGGGAGCGTCTCGACCGCGGGAGCCGGCGCGGTGGTGTTCCCCGACTTGTCCCAGATCTGCGTCGTCGACGTGTTGATCGGGCACGGCGTGATGAAGGAGCCGTTGTTGCTCTTTACGCAGCCGCCACGGACCTGGACGCTGTCCACGGGCGTGGTCTTGCCGATGTCGGCGCCGCCGTTCTGAAGCCTGAGGTTGCCTTGCACCTTGACCACAACCGGCTTGAGCGGGTTCCCCGAGCCCTCGATCGACGCCGCCGAGGTCAGACAGAGGTTGCCCGCGACGTAGATCGGCGCATTCGCGTTCACCGTCTGTCCCAGCTGGAGGTCACACGGCTGCCCGGTCGAGCCCGAATAGAGCTCCGTCCAGTAGCTGGGGGGCGGCGTGTACTGGGGCAGCTGCTCTACGTCGATCGTGTCCGTCACGGTTCGCGTCAACTGCGTCCCGCCGGTCGGGTTGGGCACCCTGCCCGTTCCCTGGAGGACGAGGACTCCCTTGACGTTCACAGAGCCGGTGACCGTCCAGCTCTTGGGGCCCCAGCTCATACACGTCGACGTCGACGTGCAGGCGGCCGTGGAGGTCGGCGACTGCTGCGACCTCGGGACTCCGGCGCCTGTGAACCACGTGGGGTCGTAGACGGTTTGGTAGTTGTAAGTGCTCCCGTCGCTGTTGTAGTAGTGCGAGTAGAGCTGCGCCTGGGCCTGGTTGAGACCGGCCTCGGCCAGCGCGTACGCGGACTGCCCCGACTGCTTCAGCGAGGCGTCCCGCGAGCTCGAGCTCGTAAAGGCAAGCGTTGACGTAACGAGGATCGTGAGCACGAGCATGACGGCCAGCGCCATGACGAGCGCCATCCCGCTTTCCTCGCGCAGCCGCGACCGCAGGCCGACAGCCGCCGGCCCCGGAACGGGGCGACGGGCCACGGGCGACCGCTGCAGCACGCTCATCGCTTCTACTGTCGGCGGGTCGGGCCACGCAGGCGCCCCTAGAAGGAGGGATTCGCCCGAACGGGGGATGTGCCGCCGGAGCTTAGTTAGTCGGGAACGTGGTGAACGTCGACGCTTCCCGCACCGGAGCGGTGAGGCTCGAGCTGCGTACCACGACCGTGACGCGCTTGACGGGGTAGGGGTTCCCCGATCCACAGGAGAGTGACGGCGAGGTGGTCAGCGTGCCGCTCACGCACGTGTACTCGACGTAGGTGTCGAGGCGATAGGACTTCGCGTCCGGCCCCGTCTTCGTCTGCGTCGGGAGACAGGTGGAGTCGGTGGTCGTGCACCCCGTCACCTGCGCCGCGGAGCTGTACGCAGGGTCGCCCGTGAACGTTGCGTCCTCGGTGCAGCTCGCCCCGCACGTCGTGTTGAGCTGGACGGCGCTGTACTGGACAGCCCGG
>DATLUW010000943.1:0-5569 GCA_035577825.1 Actinomycetota bacterium
CGTCGTGGCCACCGGGGTGACGCACTCGGTGCGCGAGCTGGTGGCGCTGGCGTTCGCGGTGGCCGAGTTCGACGAGTGGGAGCGCTACGTGCGCGTCGACCAGCGGTTCTTCCGGCCCGCGGACGTCGAGCACCTGGTGGGGGACGCTCGGAAGGCCCGGGAGCTGCTGGGGTGGGCGCCGTCGACGACGTTCGAGGAACTCGTGGCGATGATGGTCGAACACGACATCAAGCTCGAGAGCGACCGCGCGGCGGGTCGCCGGTAGCACAGTGGCCACCACCGCCCGCGTCGCCGACGCGCCCGCACCCGAGGTCCGCCGCCCACCGGTCGTCGCCCGGATGATCCCGTCCGACGAACGCCGGCGGCTCCTGTTGCTGTTCCTGGCCATGGCGGTGGTCTGCCTGGTGCTGCCGTTCCTCAGCGCATGGGGCCGGTTCGCGGCGGACACCCGCTCGGCGGTCTACTTTGCCCCGCGCGCGTACCTCAAGGGCGCCCTGTCGATCTGGCAGCCGAACCCGTATCTCGGAAACGAGCAGCACGACGGGCTGCTGTTCCCCATGGGCCTCGTGATCGCGGCCTTCCGGACGGCCGGGATGGCCCCGTGGGTGGCCGAGCGGGTGTGGCACGGGCTGCTGCTGTTCGTCGCGGCCTCGGGCATGGTCACGCTGATCAAGGTGCTCAGGCCGGGCCGCGTGTCGATGGCCCACGTCGTGGCCGCGGCCGCGTACGCGTTCAACCCGTTCTCCCTGGGGGCGGCCCTGCACGGGTCGGGGGCGTACCTCACGTACTTCGTGCTGCCGTGGCTGCTCGCCGTGTTCGCGTGGGGACTCCGCCGGCCGCGGTCGTGGCTCGGGCCGGGGCTGGTCGCGCTCGTGTCGCTTGCCATGGGCGGCGGGAACGGTGCGTCGCAGGTGTACGCCGTCGTGCCGCTCGTCGCCTACCTCGTCTGGGTCGTGGCGGTGACCCGCGAGGTGAAGTGGTGGGAGGGGCTCCTGTTCGCGTTGAAGGCGACCGTGCTCGCGGTCGCCGTGAACCTTTGGTGGCTGGTCGGGCTCACCTCGAGTCAGGTGCAGAACGACATCGCGTTCTCCGAGACGCCCGCGGTGATCAACGTCTCGTCGAGCTTCTCGGAGAGCATCCGCTTGCTGGGATTCTGGGGGTTCTACGGCGGCGACCGGTTCGGGCCGTGGTACCCGACGATCAGCGCGTTCTTCACGTCGCCGCCGCTAGTGCTGGCGTCGTTCGCGCTGCCGGTGGGCGCGCTGGCCTTGGGGTTCCTCGCGCGGTGGCGGTACCGGCTGCTGTTCGTGCTGCTGGCGATCCTGTCGGTGGTGGTGATGACCGGCATCTTCCCGGTGCACCGCCCGACGCCATTCGGCAACGCACTGCTGAACGCGTACGCCCGCATCCCGGGGGCCGTCGGGCTCCGCACCACGTACAAGCTGGGCGGGCTCCTCGCGTTGTCGATCGCCGTGCTGCTGGGCGTCGGGCTGCAGGAGCTCCGGCTGCGGTGGACGCCGAACGTGGCCCGGTGGGCGACGGCGGTGGCCGCGGTCCTCGTCGTGATCGGATCGATCCCGATCTGGACCGGCGACCTGTATGCGGCGTACCGGACCTCGGGCCCGGTCCCGGACTACTGGCAGCGCGCGCTGGCGTCGCTGCAGTCCTCCTCCCACGGCGAGCGGTCGTGGTTCGTTCCCGGGAGCCTCCAGGCCTTCTACCGGTGGGGCGGCATGGTCGGTGGCGTGCCCGAGCTGCACCCGGACCTCCCGGCCGTGCGCCGGCCGGGCGTCGTCGTGGCCGGGCGCTACGCGAACGACCTGCTGGCCGCCATGGAACAGCCGTTCCAGGACGGACCGGACGACCCCGGCTCGACGGCGCCGCTGCTGCGGTACCTGGGGGCGAAGTTCGTGGTGCTGCAGAACGACCTCGACTGGGAGCGGTCGGAGACGGCCCGGCCGCTCGAGCTCCAGTCGCTCGTGCAGCAGCGGGACCTGCAGCTCGTGGCGGGCTACGGGAACCCCGGCGAGAACGTCCTCGGGCCGGGCGGCGCCCACGCGTCGGACCTCCATCAGCGCCTTCAGGAGCTCGGGCTGCCGCCGGTCCAGGTGCTCGAGGTCGCGCACCCCGCCACCGTCCTGCGGGCGGCGGCCGGCCCGCCGCTCATCGTGTCCGGCGACGCGTTCGCGCTGCCGGCGCTCGCATCCGACGGCGACCTCCGCGGGCTCCCGCCGGTGCTGTACTCGGGCGGCCTGAACCCCCGGCAGCTCCAGCAGGCCCTGCACGACGGAGGCACGATCGTGATCTCCGACTCCAACCGCCGCCGGGTGTGGCGGGTCGGAGCCATGCGGTCCAACTTCAGCTACACGCTGCCGGCGAACGAGGATCTCGGCGCCGCGCGGCTCGGGTTCAACCTGTTCGGCTCGCGGCCGTCGACCCAGACGGTCGCGCGGTACGTCGGTGTGGCGTCCGTGTCGGCGTCGGGGTACGGGTCGGAGTTCGCCAACCAGCCGGTGTACCGGCCGATCAACGCCTTCGACGGCGATCCCACGACCGCGTGGCTGGTCGGCGGCTTCACGAACCCGGTCGGGCAGTTCGTCCGGGTGGACTTCCAGCACCCGATCCGCATGTCGAGCATCGACCTCACGCCGCACCAGCCCGGACCCGGCAAGCGCACCGTCCACGCCGTCCGGCTGGTGTTCTCGGACGGGACCGAGTTCCCGGCGACGGTGCCCGACCGGCCGACGCACGTCGAGTTCCCCGTCCGGACGGCGCGGTGGGTCGAGGTGCAGATCAGCGGCATCTCGAACCGGCTCGACCCCTCGCCGGTCGGGTTCGACGAGATCTCGGTCCCGGGTGTGTCCTCACAGGAGATCCTCCGGCTGCCGGATGACGTGTGGCAGACGGTCGACCGGTACCCGGTCCTCGGACCGCAGGTCGAACGCGCCCCGCTCGTCTACGAGCTGACGCGGGCCCGGAGCGACACCACCGGCCTCGACGAGGAACGGGGGATCCGGCGGCTGTTCGAGGTGCCGGACGACCGGTCGTTCTCGCTGTCCGGGACGGTGCACATCGACCCGAACGCATCCGACGCGGTGATCGACCGCATGGTCTACGGGCCGGACTCTCCGGTGACGGCGGTCGCGACCTCGCGGATCGGCGGCGTCGCGTCGCGGGGCAGCGCGGTGATCGACGGCTCCGTCGAGACCGCATGGCAGGCCCAGCCGGCGGGCGAACCGTCGGTCGACATCGAGTTCCCGTTCCATCGGATCGACAAGCTCACGATCGTTCCCGTGCGCGACCACCAGCACGCGATCATCACCCGCGTTCGCCTGGACTTCCGCAACGGGACGTCGATCGACGACCTCGCGCTCGCCGACGGGAAGACGACGACGTTCACCTTCGATCCGGTATGGACGAGCGGTGTCCGCGTGACGGTGGAGCGATACCTGCAGCCGAAGCCCGGGGCGCCCATGGGGATCGCCGCGGTGCAGATCCCCGGCGTGCGGCACCTGCGGCCGCCACCGGACCGCGCCCCTGCGCGGTGCACGGACGCCGGCCTCACCGTCGACGGGACGACGGTGCAGATCAAGGCGCAGGGCTCCATCGGCGACCTGCTCGGCGGCGAATCGCTGCCCCTCGGCACCTGCACCGGGAAGCACGTCGACCTGACGCCCGGGAACCACACGTTCGAGTTGGTCGGGGCGCTGCAGCCGGACACGGTCTTCCTCCGGTCACCCGGGGCGCGCACGTCGAAGGCCGGCGGGGACATCGCCTCTGCACCGTCGATCCGGGTGACCCGGTCGACGTCGACCGCCGCCGACGTCCACGTCTCGGGTGCGACCGCGCCCTTCGTCCTCGTGCTCGGGCAGAACTGGAGCCCGGGATGGACGGCCGCGATCGGCGCTCGGTCGCTGGGGGCGCCGATGGTGGTGGACGGGTACTCGGCGGGGTGGCGGATCGACCGGACGGGGGCCTTCGACGTCCGAATCAGGTATGCGGGACAGGCCAGGGCGGCCGGCGCGATGCTGACCTCCGCCGCGGCCGTCGTGGTGGTGCTGGCCATCGTCGCGCTGTCCTGGTGGTGGATGCGCCGCAAGCGGCGGCGCGTCGCCCGCCCGAGGCCGGCTCGAGCAGCGGCGTGAAGGGGACCCGGGTCCCGCCGGGCGTGTTCCGTCGAGGCTGGAGCGCACTCGGGCGGGGCTTCCGGTCGCTCGGGCGGGGCGCGGCCGTCGGGGCGCGGGGGGCCGGCAAGGTGGGCGCCGCGGGGGCCCGGCTCGGCGCGAAGGGGGTCGGGGCGGGCGCACGCGGAGCGGGGCGCCGCATCCGTCGCGCAGGACATGTCATCGGCGCGATCGGGTTCGTCTTCCTGACGTACTTCTTCGGCGGTGTGATCGGCGGACTGGTGGGGCTCGCGCTCATCATCGCGTGGTGGCGCGGGGTGTCGGCCGCCGCGCTGTGGGTCGTCGGCCTCGGACTGCTCGCCCTGGCGCCGTTCGTGGTCCTCGCCTCCGGCGTTCCCGCATCCGTGGTGCCGACCTTCGGCCAGCACACATTCGGCGGTCACGTCCTGGTGGGCATGGGGCTCGCGTGCATCCTGCTGGGCACGTTCCGCCAGCTGCCGACGGCCCGCGTGGAGCCGGCCGGCGCGCCCGACGATGGGGCGGCGGTAGCAGCGGCCGTCACGGTCCGCGAGCAGGTCCCCACGCCGTCGCCCGGTCGGACGGGGAAGACCGCCACCACGGTGGTGATCGGGCTGGACGGGGCCGCGTGGTCGGTGCTGCAGCCCATGCTCGAGGCCGGGACCATGCCCCGCCTGGCGTCGTTGCTGGACCGCTCGGCGTCGGGGACGCTGCGATCGACGTTCCCCCCGTACACGCCTCCCGCGTGGACCACGGCGCTCACCGGAGTGAACCCCGGCCGCCACGGCATCTTCGGGTTCGTCCGTGGGCCCACGTCGGCGCCCGAACTCGCGCATTGGGGCGCCGTCCGCGCACCGGCCCTGTGGGATTTCCTGGACGGCGCCTCGGTGGGCCTGTTCCACGTGCCGCTCACGTTCCCGCCCCCTCGCGTGCCGGGCTGGTGTGTGGGCGCGGTGTGGATGCCGACCGGCCGACCGATCGACGGGTTCACCTCGCCATCCGGGCTGCAGGCGCGAATCGAGTCGCTCGTGCCGGGCTACGCGCCGGTGGTCGGCGTCGACGTCAAGGAGGACTGGCGGGGGACCGACCTCGCCCTCCACGCGGCCGCCGTGCTCCGGGACCGAAGGACCGTGCTCGCCGACCTCCTCGAGCGCGACCCGACCGATGTCGTGTTCGCGGTCCTCGAGACGCCCGACCGGCTGCACCATGCCTACTACCGCTACCTCGACCCAGAGGACGCCATGTCGAAGGCGGCGTCCGGACGGCTTGTCCGCCAAGCGGCTTCGACGGCATTCGCGGAGCTCGACACGATGGTCGGGCTGCTCGACGACTATGCGGGTCCTGATGGCGTGGCGATCGTCTGCTCCGACCACGGTGCGACAGGCTGGAACGGCTACCTGAACGGCAACGCCCTGATGGAGCAGGCC
>DATLUW010000944.1:0-9948 GCA_035577825.1 Actinomycetota bacterium
GCGGTCGCCGCGTCGCCCCGGTCGAAGGCGAGCGCGGCTCGCGCTGCGACCGTCAGGTGCGCCAGTCCCGATCGGTGTGGTCGAGCGTCGAGGTCGTCCAGGAGCGCCCCGGCCTCGTCGAATCGTCCCTGGCGCCGGCGGAGGTCGGCGAGCGTGAGCTGGGCCAGCCCCGCCTGCGCCGGGCGGGCGGCGGCGTCGTCGATCTCCCGCAGGAGCACGCGTTCGGCCTCGTCCCACCGGCCCCACCAGACGAGGATGGAGCCGTGCTCCCACCTCGGGTAGCCGAACGGGCCCGCCAGTCGCGACTCCGCCAGCGCGCCGGCGTGCCGGTACCACTGGGCGGCGCGGTCGAAGTCCCGGATCCGCAGGCAGGCGGTCACGAGGTTGCAGCACACCGTCACCGCGGACGCGGCCTCGAACATCTCCCCGGCCATCGCCGCCGCCGCGGCCTCGTCGAGGTGACCGATGCCCTCGCGCACCTCGCCCGCGCCCACGAGGACGAGGCCGAGCTGGCTCTTCGCGACGATCGTCAGATCCGGGACGCCCGTCCGGCGGCCCGCCTCCAGCCCCCGCTCGGCCAGAGCGCGAGCCCGGGGCAGGTCCTTGTCGTACCCGAGCGCGATCGAGCTCTCCCCGACGTCGATGGCGCCGAGCCAGGGCGACTCCGGGTGCTCGCGCAGGAGGTCGCGCCCGCGGCGCTGCCACCCGGACGCGACGGCCGGGTCTCCGCGGAACGCCAGCACGTGCAGCGACAGGTGGAACGCCGTCCGCGCGGCGAGCTCCCCGTCGCCCCGTTCGAGGAACATCCGGTAGGCCCGTTCCCTGGATCGGATCGTCGTGTCCGCGTCGTCCAGCCACTGCGCGGCGGCCGCGAGGCCGTCGAGGGCCTCGGGCGTCTCGGCGACCGCGAGGGCCTCCTCGAACGCCGCCCTCGCCTCGGGCCACGCGCCTTCGAGCAGCGCCATCCACCCCCGCCCGACGGGGTCCGCGACGCTCACGCCGGGATGCTACGACGAGGGGTGCGGCGGCGGTTCCGCGAGCTCAGCCCGGCGGCATGCCGCTGCGGGCGGATCCCGTCCGGCCCGCCCGCGGCTTCGGGTCGTGCGGCGGGCCGAGGCGCCCCTCGATGCCGAGCGAGGTGAGGTAGGCCACGACGACCCCCACGATGATCAGCGGGACCGCGGCCACCCCGCCGCTCGACGTGAGCACGGTCGCGATGACGATCGCCGACAGCGGCAGCTTCAGGAACGCCACGACGGCGACCCCCATGCCGACCGCGACCGCGGGGGTCTCCGAGAACCCCGGCAGGTGCGACGCCGCAAGGCCGCCTGCCGCGCCGAGCATGATCGCCGGGAAGGTCGGCCCGCCGCGGAAGCTCCCGAGCGAGACGCCCCAGGCCAGCCCCTTGAACACGATCAGGAAGAGCAGGGCCGCGACCGTCCACGTCCCCGCGTCCTCGATCAGGCCCGGCAGGGCGTCCTGCCCCGAGAAGAGCACCACGCCCGCCCCGTGACTCGGATAGATCTGCCCGAACACCAGGGCGATCAGCGCGATCACCAGGCCGGCGGCCGGGATCAGCACGAACGGCCGTCGTGGAACCGCCCGGGCGACCTGCACCCCCATGCGCCGCACGACGTACACGACGATCGCGCCCAGGAGGCCGAACGCGATCGTCCAGGCGATCTCCGACCAGGTCGGATGCGCGAACGCCGGCAGCTGGAGGGGCACCAGCGCGTAGGCCGCGGTGCTGAGCCCTGTCGCGTGGGCCATGCCGATGAACACGAGCGACCCGATCCCGGCCGCCATGAGCCCGGGGATCAGGATCAGCGGCAGCGTGGCGCCGCCGAGGCCGCTCGCCTCGATCACGAGGATGGCCGCCGTGATCGGCGATCCGAAGATCACCGAGATCGCGGCGAAGCTCCCGGCCGCCCCGAGGACCCGCTGGAGCTGGTCGGGCGCGCTCGGGCGGACCCGCCGCACCACGAACACGGCGATGCCCGCGCCCATCGCGATGAGCGGCGCCTCCGGCCCGAGCACCGCGCCGAGCCCGAGTGTGGCGAGCGCGGCGAGGGCGACGCCGGGGACGATGTTCGGCTCGTTGGAGCCCATGGCGAGGCCCTGCGCCGGAACGTGGCCGCCGTTCCCCGGCATCCGGACGACCGCGAACGCCACCACCAGCCCCGCGAGCAGGAGCCAGGGGATCGCCCACCACGACGGCACCGAGTCGAACCCCAGCGCATCCGGCAGCTTCTCGAACACCCCCACCTGGATGAGGTGGACGAGCTCGAGGAAGCACCACGACAGGAAGGACACCACCACGCCGATGACCGCCGCGAACACCAGCAGCGCCTTGAACCCGCGGCTGCGCAGGATCGCGGCCGGGTCAGGCGGCGGCGCGACGCCCCCGGCCTGCGGGCCGCCCGGCGTGCCCGGATCGCTCAGCTCACACCACCCGTTCGAACGCGCCGATGTCGCACTTGGGGCCCTGCGGGCGAGGCACGCCTCGCTGGTCGGTCGCGAGCGTGCAGGCCACATTGGGGACCACGTCGACCGCCGGGCTCGCCGCGGAAAGCGCCATCGTCTGCGTCGGGCCGCCGTTGCTCTTCAGCTTGCCGAGGAGGGCGGCCTTGCCGGTCACGTCGGACGGCTTCGGCGAGGACAGGCACCCCGGCGCGTGCTGGAACAGGTTGTGGCCGTGGGACGTCGCGGTGGTTGCCGTGCAGTCGGCGCCGCCCGTCGCGGCGTGGTTGCCCGACACGATCGACGCGGTGGTGACGAGCGTCGGGGTCCGGAAGCCGCCGCCCTCGGCGTCGGCGTTGTCGGCCGACGCGATGGCGGAGTTGCCGGCCACCGTGGAGAGCACGAGGTCGACCTCTCCCGAGACCGAACCGCCCCCCGAGGCGTCGGCGTTCGTCCCGCTGCCGCCGGACGTCGCCGAGGCCTGGTTCGAGGCGATCGTGGAGTTCGTCGCGGCGACCGTGCCCTCGGTGTCGATCGCCCCGCCCTCGGCCCGCGCGTTCGCGGTGGCCGCCGTGGCGGAGGCGACGTTGCGCCCGACCGTCGAGCGCGTCAGCACGACCGACGCGTGGTCGACGTAGGCCCCGCCGGCGAACGCGTTCGCGGAGTTGCCGCTCGCGGAGGCGACGCTCTGGTTCCCGCTGAGCGAGGCGTGCTGCAGCGTGAGCAGTCCGCCCATGTCGATCCCGCCCCCGAGGGTCTGCGCCCCGTCGCCGGTCGCCGTGGCCTTGTTGCCCAGGATGCCGCCCCCCACGAGCGTCGCCTCGCCCGACGGCATGAGCGCCCCGCCGCCGTTCGCGAACGCGTCGGACGCGTTGGAATGGGACGTGGCGACGTTCGCCTTCAGCTTGGACGCGGTCATGTCGAGCGACGTGGTGTCCACGCCGCCGCCGAAGGCGCCTGCGGTGTCGACCCCGCTCGTGGCCTTGGCCGTGTTGCCGCCGACCGTCGAGCTCGTCATCGTCACGCCCCCGGTCGCATCGATGCCGCCGCCGTAGGCCGATGCCGACCCGTTCGGCGAGGTCGCGAGGGCCGTGTTCCCGCCCACGACCGAATGGTCGAGTTCGACGTTGGAGTCCGACCAGATCCCGCCGCCCTCCGCCTGGGCCGATGCCGACGCCGGGTTGCTGGTCGCCTTGTTCGCGGTGACGTGGCTCGACGTGAGGGTGACCCGCGTCCCCGTGTTCGCCCAGATCCCGCCGCCCTGGGTGAGGTCGTCCGACGTCGCCTGGTTCGCGGTCACGGTCGTCCGGAGCAGGGTCAGGTTGCCGGCCTGCAACCGGATTCCGCCTCCCCGGTTGGTTGCGCCGCCGTGGGTCACGACGACCCCGACGAGGTGGGCGGTCTTGCCCGATGCATCGATGGTCAGGGTGGAGTCCGCCTGCTGGCCGTCGAGCGTGGCCGAGGGGCCGCCCTTGATCGTCAGCGACTTGTTCGTGATGGTGAACGGGCCGTCGCACGTGCCGGTCGCGACGATCGTGGCGCCACCCGGCGCCGAGTCGATCTTGCTCTGCAGGTTCCCGCCGCCATTGCAGTTGACGTGGATGGGTGCGGCCTGAGCGGCCGGACCCACCGCCGCGATCCACACCACTGTTGCCGTCGCGAACCCCACCCGGACGAACGAACGCAGACCCCGTGCTCCATTCATGGCCTCGACCTCCCCGGAGGAGTGTGGGCTACGGCAAGCGGTACGAGCAAGCGCCGGTTCGGTTCAACGGGAGCCGCGCCGTCCTCCGGCCCGGCTCGACGAAGTCGGATCAACCTTCATCTTCTGAACTCGGCTGCCCGTCGCCCGTTCGAATTCGACCCAGGGGGGCGCGTCGGGCGGGATCAGTCCAGCGAACGTGGGGGCTGGTCCGAAGGGACTTCGCCGATCGCGTGGGCACCACCCGTGGCGAGCGCTTCTTCACGGGGGCTGTCGAAGCGCTCGGTCGATGTCGTCGAGATGCTCGCCGCGGTGGGCGGAGCGAAAGGCGCTGATGGGGCTGTCGGGGTCGTTCGGCCACATCCGGTCCGGAGGCAGCGAGGCGACGCGGAGATCGGTCTCCTCGGCCAGCCGCAGCGCCAGCTCGGCCGCCTGGCGGGGAACGATCGCGTGGATGAGCGGTCGCGAGGCGTCGTTGATCCAGTCCACGTCCTCGGGTTCGTCGTCCGGCGACAACTTCTCGCCGCGCTCGAATTTGTCCGCGAGCGAGAGCACCCGCGCGTCCCAGAACGCGATGTGGCCGAGGACGCCGGCCACTGTCCAGTCGTCGTTCACCTGAACCAGCAGGGCGTCGTCGTCGGCGCCGGCGACGATCGCCCGCATGCGCTCCAGCTCGCGGGCGTTCTCTTCGACGTAGGAACGATCCTCGGTCATCGGCATCTCTCCGAGTCAGTTTGCGGTCGTTCGGCGCTCTCCCTCTACGCTAGCCCATCGAGGTGACAGGCTGAGGGGCTCGATGAAGGTTCCGCAGTACGCATACCGCGATCAACAGCGATGAGATGTCGCCCGACGAGAACCAGCGCACGACTGGTCAGTACTTGTCGAACAGGATGGCGCGCTTGACCTCCTGGATGGCCTTGGTGACCTTGATGCCGCGGGGGCAGGCGTCCGTGCAGTTGAACGTCGTGCGGCAGCGGAACACGCCCGACTTCTCCGACAGGACCTCGAGGCGCTCGTCGGCGCCGTGGTCGCGCGAGTCGAAGATGAACCGGTGGGCGTTCACGATGGACGCTGGGCCGATGTACTCGCCGTCCGCCCAGTAGATCGGGCACGACGTGGTGCACGCGGCGCACAGGATGCACTTGGTGGTGTCGTCGAACCGCTCGCGCTCCTCGGGCGACTGGCGGCGCTCGCGGTCGGAGACGCCCTCCTCGTTGATGAGGAAGGGGAGCACTCGGCGGTAGCCGGCGAAGAAGGGCTCCATGTCCACGATGAGGTCCTTCAGCACCGGCAGCCCGCGGATCGGCTCGACGGTGACGCGGGGCGCCACCTGCTTCACGAGCACCTTGCACGCCAGCATGTTCTTGCCGTTGATCAGCATGGCGTCCGAGCCGCAGATGCCGTGCGCGCACGACCGCCGCAGCGCGAGCGAGCCGTCCCGGTACCACTTCACGTAGTGCAGCGCGTCGAGCAGCCGATCGGACGGCTCGGCGTCGATCGCGAACTCGTCCCACCAGGGGTCCTCGCGGACCTCGGGGTTGAACCGCTTGATCCGGATCGTCAGCGAGACCTTGCCCGTGACCTCCGAGCCGCCCCGCCGCTTGGCGCCGGGCTCGCGCGGCGGGCCCTCGTTCCACTCGGCCTCGGCCGAACCGTCGAGCACGTCGCCGAGCTCCGGCGTGAGGCCGGTGCGCTCCGGGGAGATCGCCGGGTCGTCGGAGTCGGAAGGGGACGAGGACATCAGTACTTGCGCTCCATCGGGACGTAGGGCCCGAGCTTCACGTCCTTGAACTCGAGCTCGATCGAACCGTCGTCCTGCCGGTACGACAGCGAGTGTTTCATCCAGTGGTCGTCGTCGCGCAGGGGGTGGTCCTCCCGGTAGTGCGCGCCGCGGCTCTCGTCGCGCGCCAGCGCAGCGTTCACGACGGGCTCCGCGATGTCCAGCAGGAACCCCAGCTCCACCGCTTCCATCAGCTCGGTGTTGAACCGCTGTCCCCGGTCCTGCAGCCCGACGAGCTCGTACCGGTCGCGGAGTCGACGGAGAATCCCCTGCATCTGCGTCAGGCCCTCGGCGTTCCGGACCACCCCGCACAGGTCGAACATGTGCTTCTGCAGATCGGAACGGATGTCGGCGGCGTGCTCGGTGCCCGATCCGTGCCGGATCCGGTCGAGCATCGCCTGCGTCGGCTCCTCCGAGCCCTTCTTCGGCAGGTTCGGCTCGTCGACGCCGAGCGCGTACTGCGCCATCGAGTGCCCGCCCCGCTTGCCGAACACCACGATGTCGAGCAGGGAGTTCGTCCCGAGGCGGTTGGCGCCGTGGACGCTGACGCACGCGCACTCGCCCGCGGCGAACACGCCCGGCACCGGCGTCTCCTCCGACCCGACCACCACCTCGCCCTCGACGTTGGTCGGGATGCCGCCCATCGCGTAGTGCGCGGTCGGCTGAATCGGGACGAGCTCGGTCGTCGGCTCCACGCCCAGGTAGATCCGGGCGAACTCCGTCACGTCGGGGATCTTCGTCTCGATGACCTCCCGGGGCAGATGGCGGACGTCGAGGTGCACGAAGTCGCTCCCGTTCACCCCACGGCCCTCGCGGATTTCCTGGTAGATCGCCCGGCTCACCATGTCGCGGGGCGCAAGGTCCTTGATGGTCGGCGCGTAGCGCTCCATGAAGCGCTCGCCCTCGCCGTTCAGCAGGATGCCGCCCTCGCCGCGCACGGCCTCGGAGATCAGGATGCCCATCTTGTAGATCCCCGTCGGATGGATCTGGTACATCTCCATGTCTTCCAGCGGAATGCCCCGCCGGTACGCCACGGCCGGCCCGTCGCCGGTGAGCGCGTGGGCGTTCGACGTGATCTTGAAGATGCGCCCGTAGCCGCCCGTCGCGAACAGGACGGCCTTCGCCCTGAACACGTGCAGCTCGCCGGTGGCCAGCTCGTAGGCCACCACGCCGCCGCATCGCCCGTCGACCATCAGCAGGTCGAGCACGTAGAACTCGTTGAAGAAACGGACGTCGCGCTTGATGCACTGCTGGTAGAGCGTCTGCAGGATCATGTGCCCGGTGCGGTCGGCCGCGAAGCAGGCCCGCCGGACGGGTCCCTCACCGTGGTTGCGCGTGTGCCCCCCGAACCGCCGCTGGTCGATCCGCCCCTCCGCCGTCCGGTTGAACGGGAACCCCCAGTGTTCGAGTTCGATGACCCGGTCGATCGCCTCGTGGCACATGATCTCGGCGGCCGGCTGGTCGACGAGGTAGTCGCCGCCCTTCACCGTGTCGAACGTGTGCCACTCCGGGTAGTCCTCCTCGACGTTCCCGAGCGCCGCGCACATCCCGCCCTGCGCCGCGCCGGTGTGCGACCGGGTCGGGTACAGCTTCGAGATGACCGCGACGTTCACGTGGCCGGCCGCCTCGATGGCGGCCCGGAGGCCCGCGCCGCCGGCCCCGACGATCACCGTGGAGTACGTGTGGGTGACCGTCACGACGTCGTGGGGAAGTTCGCCGGATTGAACGTGAACACGATGATCGTGCCGAGCGCGAACAGCACGATCCCGACCAGGTTGAAGAACCACGTCAGCGCGAACCGCGCCCCGGGCTTCTTCACGTAATCCAGCACCACGACGCGCAGGCCGTTGATGCCGTGGAGCAGCGCGAGCGAGAGCAGCAGCCAGTCCCACGTCCGCCAGAACGGGCTCTGCCACCGGAGCTCGACGAACTTGAAGTCGACCCGCTTCACCCCCCCGCCGACCACGTGCATGATGAAGACGTGCCCGACGGCGAGGAACAGCAGGACGATCCCGCTGATCCGCATGAACAGCCAGGACCCCAGCTCGTAGCCGCCGCCCGGGCGCTCCCGGCCGGTGACGGCGCCCTTGACGGTCGGGCCCTTGAAGCGGCTGCGGCGCTGCGTGTCGACGGCCATCGAGCTACATGTCCCTGATGACCGAACGGCCGATGACCCACACCACCGGCACCATGGCGCCGACCACGATCACGAGCGTCCCGTACCAGAGCTGGGCCTGGTACAGCGAGGCCTTCGGCCAGAAGTCGAGCAGCATGATCCGGACGCCGTTCACGGCGTGGTAGATGACCATCCCGACGAGGACCAGTTCGAGGAGCTGCACGCCGGGGTTGTGGTACACGGACAGCACCCGGTTGTAGGCCTCGGGCCCCCAGCCGATCACCGCGGTGTCCACCACGTGGGCGAACAGGAACAGGATGATCCCCACCCCGGTCACGCGGTGCAGCAGCCACGCCCACTGCCCTTCCCGTCCGCGGTACAGGCGTCCGAACTCCCCGGACGTGCGCTTCTTGGTGGCCACTGCGGTTCCTCCAGCGGTGGTGCGGCGCTTCGAGCCTAGCGCGGGCGCGGGGCGACGACCGCGCCGGAGTGTACCCGTTCGCCCGGATGGGCCCGTTCGAGCCGGTGTCTGGTCACGGGGCAGGGGAAGAGTAGGGTGGACCGACCCGAATGCCGAGCCAGATGCGCCCCCCTCCCGAGTCCGCCCGCCAGTTTCGCTCGATCCGAGCCCTGCTCGTTGCGGCTCTGCTGACGTCCACCATGCTGTGGCTGATCGCGCCGGCGCCGGCCGCCCAGGCGGCGTTCGTCGGGAAGAACGACTGGATCGTGTTCTCGGCGCTGATGGGCGACGGATCGGTCCGGGTGTTCCGCCAAGGGCCGAACGGGTCGCTCGTCGACCTCACCGGCACGAATGCGACGCCGACGATCGAGGGGAACCTCAACTACTCGCCAGCGTGGTCGCCGGAGCAGGGGGCGCACGTCGCGTTCGTCAGCGCGAAGAAGACGCCGGGCGGCCACGGGCCGGGCGACGTCTACTGGGCCGTTCCGTTCCCGGACAAGGAGCACCGCGCCGGCCTGGTGAACCTCACGCACTCCACCGACGCCGACGACGAGAGCCCGGCCTGGGACTTCACCGGGGGGAAGCTCACGTGGGCCCGCGCGAAGGTGAACGGAGGCGTCACGCGGCCGTTCGACATCTGGCGGGTGACATGGACGGGGCGCGAGCCGTCGGACCTCACGCCGGGGACGCGGCAGGTGGACGACATCGAGCCGGCCTGGGCTCCCAGGTCGGTCGAGATCGCGTTCGCCAGCAACCGGACCGACCGCTCCGGCCACACCACCGGGGCGACCTATGGGATCTGGCTGATGAACGCCGCGACCGGCGAGATCGAACGCCGGATCACATCGAACGGCCGCGCGCCGAACTGGAGCCCGAGCGGCAACCTCATCACGTTCGTGCGGGGCGGCGAGATCTGGACGATCCACAGCAACGGCAAGGGCGCCAAGCAGCTCACGCACGAGTCGCCGCACCTGGCCGACAAGCCGGTGTTCTCGCCGGACGGGGAGAAGATCCTGTACCAGGAGGGACGGCTGAACGGGGCGCTCCCGCAGGAGACCATCGACCTCGCCACGATCAACGTGGACGGCAGCGGCCGGAAGCTCGTCGTGACGGATTTGCGGTTCCACGGGCAGTCCGAGCCCGACTGGAAGCCCGGCTGTTCGGTGCACCCGAAGAAGGTCCACGGGTCGTGGGTCATCAACGGGACGAACGGCCCCGACCTCATCTGCTTCGAGAAGGTCCCGACCACGATCTTCGCGGACGGCGGGAACGACTCGATCTACGGCGGCCCCGCGGACAACGTGATCAACGCCGGCGGGGGCGACGACATCGTGCTCGGAGCGAAGGGCAATGACGTGCTGAACGGCGACGCCGGCAACGACTACCTCGAGGCCGACGATGGGAACGACAAGATCGTCGGCGGCCCCGGC